>JAHEKR010000049.1 GCA_024638225.1 Flavobacteriaceae bacterium | reverse complement strand
CCATTCAAGCCGCAGGCGGGCACTTATGGTGCCCATATTTTAAAGATGTAACTGCTGAACTTGTTACTGAGTCGCATCATTTAGGTTTACCTGTTTGCACATGGACAGTTAACGAAATTGAGGATTTAGAAAACATGCTAGATATGGGAGTGGATGGAATTATAACCGATTATACAGATCGTGCAAAAAATGTATTTAAATCACGCGGACTTAGTTGGTAAGAAAATTATCAAAGTGGTATCAAATTTCATAAACCTAGCCAGGCAGAAAACTCTGGTTTTCTTTTACTTTATTTAAATCCTTGTGGTTGCACCTAAACATTTTCTAAACCACCTTTTCCTAAAAACTATCAACCTTACGTTATTAGCCAGTCATAATTATCCTTAGCTGCGTTTAATGCATGAAGCTCTGAATCATATTGAACAGTACTTTGTTCTCCAGTAGCAAACCAACCTGAGTTATCTTCAGGATCGCGCCTAAAACATTTATAAGAATATTTTCCGTCTTCTAATAAAATAATATCAACGCACAAAAAACCAGTTTTATCCTCGAAAGAGGAAACTACTTTCTTTTTCGTGCTATCTGACAAATTTAGCTACGCTTCGCTGAAGTATATTTTTCTGAAGTACTATAATATTCATCAAACCCAATATTTTTACGAAGCTCCCCAAAGTCTAGTAACAGATCATCACGTGGTAGATCTTCTTTCATTAATTCCAAAGTAGATTTCATAGCAAGCATCGATGCAGATAATAAAGTCAGCGGATACGCTGCAATTTGATATCCCAAATCAGCAAGTTCTTTCATTGAAAGATTCGGCGTGAGGCCTCCCTCGACTATGTTAGCCATTTTACAGCCAGGAACCTCACTGCAGATCAGCTTCATTTCATCTCTATTTTTTGGTGCCTCTACGAAAAGTATATCAGCACCAATTTCATGAAAAATTTTTGCACGCCCGATTGCTTCTTCGATACCATGCGTGTGATTTGCATCTGTTCGTGCCATGATCAGAATGTCTGCCCCATCTGCCCTAGCATCAACTGCAGCCTGGATCCTATCAAAAGCCTCCTGCCTTGAGACAACATCCTTTCCAGGGGTATGTCCGCAACGCTTTGGCGCTATTTGATCTTCAATCAGTATGGCAGCGCACCCAGCGCGGGCCAGTCCACTTACTGTTCTTTTAACATTCATGGCGTTTCCGTAACCAGTATCACCATCAACTATCATAGGTATTGATATTGCCTCATTAATATTCCGAGCCTGGTCAACTACCTCTCCATAAGACATCAAACCAAGATCGGGAGCACCTAATCGCGAGGCGGATGCTGCAAAGCCCGACATAAAAGTTAATTTAAACCCAGCCTGTTCAATCAGTTTCGCTGAAAGCGCATCAAAGCAACATGGCATTGGCAGGAATTCATTCGAAGAAATGAAGTTTTTTAATATCGATGTCATATTGTTTGAGCTGGTCATTTGTACCTCTCTAAAGCTTAAACGGAATATATAAAACTAGATCTGACCAGACATACATTACAACGACAGTGAAAATCATGAGAGCTAAAAAGGGAAGCACGCCTTTAGCGACTTCTCCCAATTTTGCGCCTGCTACTGATTGAATTACATATAAATTTAAGCCGACGGGAGGCGTAATTAGCGCACATTCAACCATCACAACCATAAATATTCCAAACCAGATTGGATCAATACCCATACCCATTGCTGCAGGTAAAAGAACTGGAACCATAATCAAAACCATTGACAATGTTTCAAATACCAAACCCATCGCTATCAAAACAGCGCATACAACAACGACAAATAAGGCTTTGCTATCTACATATGTTTCTATTAGGCCTGAGATATCTTGCGGGATCCTATATAACGTAATAGCTTTTCCAAATATTTTCGCGCCAGCAATAATAATTAAGATTGCAGCCGTTGTGACCATCGCTTCAAAGACAGCTTTCTTAAAGTCAGCGAAAGACAGTGAGCGTTTAAGTACTACTGTTAAAATAATAGCCAGTGCGAACCCTACTGCTGCCGCTTCTGTTGGTGTAAAGATACCAGCATAAATTCCGCCAAGGACAAGAGTTGCAAGCGCTATTGTCGGCATTACTTTTATGGTATGACTTACGCGATCCTGCCGTGATGCCTTTTTTGTCGGAGTATAGCCACCAAAAGCATGCGCATAAATTATTGAATAAATAATAAATAAACCTATCAAAAATATACCTGGCCCTATACCAGCCAAAAAAAGTGAAATCACACTCTCTTCCGTAATAAAACCGTAAACGATCATGGGCAAGCTTGGCGGTATCAAGATCCCTAATGTGCCTCCCGCCGCTAAAAGACCATAAACAAAGTTTTTATTATATCCTCGCTCTATCATTTCAGGAATTGCTACGACACCGATTGTAGCAGCGGTTGCTACAGAAACACCCGAGATTGCTGCAAAAATTCCACATGAAATTATTGTGGCTATTGCAAGACCACCCGGCCAATGCCCAACCCACGTTTGGACTGCGGCATAGAGCTCTCTACCGCATCCTCCATACAAAAGAATATTACTCATAAGCAAAAACAGAGGAACCGCCAGTAAAATAAAGCCGTCTAGGGTAGACAGTATTGCTTGAGGTGCCATTAATGGAGAAAAACCTTCCGAAAGCAGCATTCCAAGACCCAGGCTGCCCAATGAAAACGCTACTGGTAAACTTGCAAGTAGTAGCGCAAACATTACTCCAAGTATAAGCAGAAGTTTCATTCGTGACCGCCTGTTGGTATAGGCTTGCCCGAGGCTAATTTCCATATTTCAGTAATTGCCTGGATAGCTAAAAATGCAAACATGACAGGAACTGGTAACTCCGCAATCCAAGAGGGTAAATCAAGCAAACTTCCTGTGGTTCGGCCCCGCTCGAATGAGTCATAAAAGATTGCCCATCCATAAACTACTACAAAAAAACAAAACCATACCAGTATGGCCATTGTTAAGATGCCAACAAGTCTTTGTGTTCTGTCGCTCAAAAACGATGTAATTGCATTAATCTGAATATGTCGGCGATTTTGCAGCAACCAACATAAAGACAATAAAGTTCCATAGATTAAACATAGCTGGGACAGTTCTGCCGCCCATTTGGTTGGCGCCAAGAAGAAATATCTAGCAACCACTTCATAACTAAGCATTACTCCGGACGCCACAAACAACCAGGCGGCCAACCAGGCTAAGAGTAGCGTAATACGCTGAAAACTCTTTGCAAAGAACTCCATAAAATCTCCCAACGAAAATAAGGCCACCAGTTTTCATGGTGGCCTAGAGATATTCGCGTCTGAATCAGAAACTTGATGCAGCTTCCAACAGCTGAGATCCTAAAGCTCCCGCCTTGGCTTTGTAATCGTCATAAACTGATGCTGATGCTGCCTTAAACGCTGCAATATCAGCTGCAGACGGCACAACAACATTCATCCCGTTACTTTTGGCAATTTCATACGCTTCAGCTTCAATACTTGTCATCTTATCTCGAACAGATTTCTCTGCCATAGCTGCAGCGTCACTAATGATAGAACGTTGGCCATCTGTAAGTCCATTCCACCACTCTGTATTGGTTACCACAATAAATTCAATATCTGCATGATTAGTAACCGTGATCGTATCCATGACTTCATAAAGCTTTCTAGATTTCACTCCAGACACACCAGTCATTCCCACATCCACTGTACCGCGCTGATAAGCCAAATATTGTTCTGATCCAGAAATTAGCGTGGGCGCACCACCTGTTGCCTCGACAAACTGACCTAATGTTTTACCGAATACTCGAACTTTTTTACCCTTCATATCGTCTGGGTTTTTAATTGCACTACCCTTCGACAGCATTATTGCACCACCATAAGCCTGCCACCACAAAACTGTAGAACCAGTACCTTTGATAGCTTCATCAATTGGTCCTCGAATTTCAGAACCCTTGGCAACTGCTTTTCTTACCTTAGCCTCCGTATCGAATAGGAATGGTTGATAAAAAATATCTACTGCTGGGATGTCACCGACGTATCGAGTTAAAGAAGCTACACCGGCTTCAATAGAACCTGACCCCACTGCAGCAGGTACCTCTTTGTCTTTGTATAGCTGTGCTGAGTCATAAATCTCAACTACGATTGCGCCGCCAGATTTACTTTCTACCTGATCTTTAAAAACAAGTAGATTCTGTCCAAGGTGGCTTTTCAGCGGTAGCTGAAGTGAAATTCTCATTGTCACGTCAGCACTAAAGGCTGGCAGTGCGAGAAATAAAGAGATGGCTGATACCAGCCAGAGTTTCAGTATAGACTTCATAATTTCCTCCCATATCGTTCGTAGATCTAACTTCATCAAGAAACGTAAATCAAATAAAATATTACTACTTTAGATTTTATAAGATTTATCTGCTAGTAGCATCTACTGAATAGTCGATACCTTGTACTTTAAGCTACTAAAAATAAATCTGATAATTAGAATAATTACTAATTTTCAGCAACCAAATACCTGGTCAGTGAGAGAATTTCGGACGAAAAGAGAGTAAATACAGAAAAAGTGTAGTTGCTATAAAACATGATAGCCCAGCAAACAAAAAAGCAGGAATGTATGTGCTCAATAAATCCCGCGACAAACCTGTTCCGTAAGCAGCAACTGCAGAACCTAATTGATGCGCACCAAAAATCCAACCAAAGACAATGGGACCATTAACTGTTCCGAAAAATTTTCCACTTAACTTTACAGT
>JAHEKR010000046.1 GCA_024638225.1 Flavobacteriaceae bacterium | reverse complement strand
AGAAGAAAAATAAGGGTAAGCGATGCCAAAATACAATTGGTCTTCTCGGAAGGAAGCATCTTGGGCAATGACCCAAGAGCGCATAAAACAAAGTGCACAGACAAGAAACAATCTCATACCATAAAGATAAGCCAAAAAAAACACCCTTCACGCAACAACAATGTGCATCGAAGGGTGTTTTGATTGAAAATTTTATACCTAGTTCAAGTTTTGCGTGTAGTCCCCGTTGCGGGTAGTGTAGTTTATTTTAAGTGCATTTACTTTACGCAGTTCTTGCTTAATATCACTAATCAATCCCATATTTGTTTCTCCATCAACCTTTAAAGCTGTGGTCAACACATTTTGCAACTCTTGTCGCTTGGAAGCGCGCTCTGCAAGCACAAAGGCTCCTACATCTTGAACGGTTGCAAACTTATCGTTTAACTGGATTTTGGGCTGCGTTCCGTATTTGTCTTGATAGCGTTGACTGGGCTTACCGGCATAGATGTACATCACGCGATCTTTTTTATCGAGTTTTTGTACTTGATCTGCTGCTGGCAGCGTATTGTTTACCATTAGTGTACTGTCACGCATCACCGTAGCTACCATAAAAAAGAACAAAAGCATAAATACAATATCAGGCAGTGATGCAGTCGAAATAGCTGGTAATTCTCCGCCCTTTTTCTTTTTAAATTTAGACATACTAATTTGTTTTAGAGGGTTCGGCTTCAGATAATTTTTGCGGAAAAAGCGCCTTTACCGCAGCTAGCTTTGGCTTTAGGGCTTCTTTTTCGCTTGGCGAGGTTCTTGGATCCGAATATTTGCGATCGGCGTCTACAAAGCTAAGTCCCGTATTGGGATACAGACGTGCGAACGCTCTGTTTCGCAAAACATTGTAGGCTGCCACCAACTCATTTTGAACGGCGATATAGACTTTGTAGTCAGTTTCTCGGTCGTTTTTAAGCGAAATAACTGCTTTTTCGGGGTTGTCCGATGAAGAGGTATCGCGAGCTCCTTGACAAAAGTCACAAGCGTCTTCTCCTTTGCCTCCGCCATTGTCCAAAAAAGCAACTGCTGCATCACGCAATTCACTGATTTCCATTGGCTTTTCTTCCACAAGCAAATCGTTGTTTTTATTGACCACCACTGTAAAGATATTTCGCTCTTTAATAATGGGTGGATCGACAACATCCTCCATAGGAGGTAACTTTCTATTTAATCCCGAGTCGGTTTCTATAGTAGTGGTTACCAAAAAGAAGATTAGAAGCAGGAACGCGATATCGGCCATGGACCCTGCATTAACTTCTGGTGCAGATCTTTTTGCCATAATAAATTATTTTAAAAATCGCTTAACCCCTGAAAAAAGCATAGCACCCACAGCAACGACTGCAAGGATGTAGAAAGTGCGCAAGCCCGCGCCTACCCATCGAGAACCTGATGCAGACAAAACCTCTCCGTCTTTCATGGGTGTCTCAACTCCCTCAGAAAACAAGAAAGAAATAAGAACAACCAACAAAAAGGCAGCAACAGATATAAGTGCTTTTTTGAGTTTTGCCGCATTTGAGGCAAGATTAGCTAGTGAGGATACCACGGTAATTAACACGGCAACTCCAAGAATTAAAATCGCAAGTGAAATCATTGGAGACACTTTTGAAAAGTTCCCCGCTAGGCTATCTATTTCGATAACGTCATCACCGGCGCCCAGAATAATGATTTGAAAAACCAAACCTAAAACACCAAGTGCCAATGCTACGTATGTTGTTATTTTTTGAATATTCATAATCGTTGGTTTATGAATTATTTTTGGTTCGCAACAAGAAGGTCAACCAACGTAATAGAGGCGTCTTCCATGTCATTTACAATGCTGTCAATCTTTGCGATGATGTAGTTGTAAAAAATCTGCAAAATTATGGCAACAATCAAACCAAATACAGTGGTAAGTAAAGCCACTTTAATACCTCCAGCAACAAGTGAAGGTTGCATATCGCCAGCAGCTTCAATCTTATCAAAAGCTTGAATCATACCTATTACCGTACCCATAAATCCAAGCATGGGTGCCAGTGCAATAAAAAGAGAGATCCAAGAAACATTTTTTTCAAGTTGACCCATTTGAACACCACCATAAGCAACAACTGCTTTTTCGGCGCTCTCAACTCCTTCACCAGAACGATCTAGTCCTTGGTAAAAGATAGATGCAACAGGGCCTTTGGTATTGCGGCATACTTCTTTAGCAGCCTCGACGCCTCCAGAAGACAGTGCCTCTTCGACAGATGCAGTCAATTTTGCTGTATTAGTGGTAGCTAGGTTTAAAAAGATAATTCGCTCTATAGCAATGGCTAGACCTAGAATTAAACACAATAGAACAATCCCCATAAATCCAGGGCCACCTTCGATAAATCTCTTTTTTAATTCTTGTGTAAAGCCAGCCTTTGGGGCTTCAGCAGGTTGATCTTGTACTGTTTCGGCAGGAGCCTCTGCAGCCATTTCAGTTTCTTGAACGGCTAGAGTATCAGCTTCTTGAGCAACAGCTGGGGATACAGTTGCCATTAAGCAAAGTACCAAGACGGTAAGGGAAAAAAAACGTTTCATTTATTAAATAGTTACAGTTTACATTAATTAATTTCGTGAGGCTAAATATATAAAAAATACATTTAAAAATTTGCAGAGAGGAAGGGATTCGAACCCTCGATTCCGCGATAACGGAATACACACTTTCCAGGCGTGCGCCTTCGACCACTCGGCCACCTCTCTAATTGGAGCGTAAATATCGAAAAAATAAACAGCTCAAAAAATTTAGAGGAAACTAAATTCCAAATAGTTTTCGTACATTAGAGGTGGTGATTTGAGCAACTTGCTCATCGGTTACTTGGTACACTTGCGCAAGTCGCTGAGCCACCAAGGGTAAATAAGCAGACTCGTTGCGTTTGCCACGAAAAGGCATAGGCGCCAAGTAAGGAGCATCTGTTTCCAAAACAAGATGTGCCAACGGAATTTTTGAGATGGTTTCGGCTAGACCACTATTTTTAAACGTGAGCACGCCTCCAATTCCCAAAAGCATATTTAGTTCAATTGCGCGCTGTGCTTGTGCTACATTTCCTGTAAAACAATGGAAAATTCCGCTAAGACGCTGATTCACTACGCCCTCCAAGACTTCAAAAATTTCATCAAATGCCTCACGGCAATGAATGACGATAGGCAAATCATAAGCCAACGCCCAATCAATTTGCTGGGCAAAGGCTTTTTGTTGTTCTTTTTGGTAGGTTTTATCCCAGTACAAATCCATACCGATCTCGCCAACAGCAACAAAATTGTTTTTTTCTAGTTCGTTGGCCACATGTACAAGCTCCTCTTCCACATTTTCCTTTACATGGGTCGGGTGCAATCCCATCATCAGATGGATATTATCTGGAAACTGCTTTTTGAGCGCATGCATAGCAGCTGTAGTTTCCGAATCTATTGCTGGGAGAACAACTTGCTTTACGCCTGCATTGAGGGCACGCTGCATCATTTCATTGCGGTCCGCATCAAACTCAGAAACGTATAAATGTGCATGCGTATCTATATACATGATGCTAAAATACGGGATTGCCTCGTATCTTTACCCGATGCAACGACTTTCAACTTTTTTGCACAAAAAAGGATACTCATTTATACCACTTATTAAAGTAGCTTCCGGTCATTATATATGTACTGCTGAAATAAATGGAATAAAAGGAAGATTTATTGTAGACTCTGGAGCATCTCATACTTGTGTTGCTTTAGAGAAAGAAAAACACTTTGAGATAATTGCCTTCGAATCGGATGAGCAGGCAGCAACTGCAAGTAGCCAAGACGTCGATACAAAACAGAGTACATCTAATCAAATTAGACTCGGCGATTGGGTAGGCAACAAACAAGAATTAGTTGTGATTCATCTAGAAACTGTAAATGTTGCTCTTGATAATTTTGGTGTGGAGCAAGTCGATGGAATTTTGGGTGCAAACCTATTGCACAAAACAAAAGCCATACTGGATTTCAAGCAAAATAGATTGTATTTAAAAAAGTAGTTTTTAAAATTTGATTATATTTAAGGAAAGATATTCTATCATGACACGTCCAAGAATTCTATTTTTTTCGCTGTTTCTGTGCTGTACTTCAGCTACCATTGGGCAAACCACTTGGACAGGTCCTAAATTAACATTTCAAAAGCAAGGGAGTGACGACCCATTGGTAGAAGCAAACCAAGATCGAATAACAGATTTGGTCTGGCTAACAAGAGGATCAGACAATGTGCTTTTTAATGCAAAAACACAAACAGGAGTAACGCTTGAAAGTCAGGGCTACGGAAGTCCAGAAGACACAGAATGGGCATCGGGAACAACAGCTGATATTAGCACACTAACATTTACTGATTTTAAAAGTGCGGCACCAAAAAACAATCTTGGAACGCCACAGGTGAAACAAATGGCAGGTAACGATTATGTACTTCACCTCATCACTGATGATGTATATATCGACATAAAAATACTTACATGGCAAACTAGAAGTCAAGGTGCTGGTTTTAGCTACGAGCGATCTACAAATCAAAACTTGAGCACGAAAGATCTTGTAGCACAAAAAGTATCCATATTTCCCAATCCAGCTAGTGAATACATTCGGGTGTATGGTTTAACACAAAATACAAACTACACCATATACACGCTTTTGGGATCCAAAAAAAGAACTGGAAAGGTAGCGCATGGAACGAAAATTATGCTTCAAGATCTCAACACAGGTGTTTATCTATTTTCACTAGACACAGGAG
>JAHEKR010000045.1 GCA_024638225.1 Flavobacteriaceae bacterium | reverse complement strand
TTTGTGTACGGCTATACTGTTCAAGGCAGTAGTTCCGTTTAGTGCCTCGCCTGCTGTTATGCCTAGTGTTTTGTAAATCATAGATTTTCTTGAAATACCTACCAGTAGGGGCGCGCCATCTATGCGTAAACTATCTAAATGATTTAGTAAACTAAAATTATGTGCTGTACTCTTTCCAAACCCAAATCCGGGATCCAAAATGATATCATGAATACCATGCCGAAGCGCTTGATGGATTTTTTCAGCAAAAAAAGTGCGTACTTCGAGAAGCACGTCATCGTAGTGTGGGTTTTTTTGCATGTTTTGAGGAGTCCCTTGCATATGCATGGCTATGTAAGGAACCCCTAGCTTTCCAACGACTTCCATCATCTTTGAATCGAGATTTCCAGCGGATATATCGTTAACCATATGTGCACCTGCTTCTACAGCTAGTTTTGCTGCCTGACTTCTGTAGGTGTCAATTGAAAGTATGGCTTCTGGAAAATTCTGATGTAGTTGATGTATGACGGGGATTACTCTTTTTAACTCCTCGTCTGATGTTATTTCTGCTACACCAGGTTTGGAGCTAGCCCCTCCAATATCAACAAAAACTGCACCTTCTTGAAGCATCTTTTCTGCTTGGCGTAAGGCATCGTCGACTGAATTATAGCTTCCACCATCGTAAAAAGAATCAGGAGTAAGGTTTAATATACCCATAATTTTAGGGGTAGATAAGTCAATCAGGCTGCCGTTACACTTAATGTTCATAAAAAGGACTTAAATTTATTGATTGGGAAACAAAACATTTCCATTTTTGCCCGAAATTTACAACAAAACAAATTTGATGGCGCACACTGATGCACAATACCGAACTGCAGCTGATAAATGCAAAAGCCTATTTGAAAAGAAGATGGGTGATTACGGCTGTGCTTGGCGTATTTTGCGCCCAAGCTCGTTAACGGATCAAATTTTAATTAAAGCCCAGCGCATCCGTACCCTACAAAATGTGAGCGCAAAAAAAGTTGATGAAGGCGAAGAAGTAGAGTTTATCGGAATTGTTAATTATTCCATCATGGCGTTGATTCAATTAGCACTTGGTCCAGCAGACCAACCTGATTTGTCCGACGAGCAAGTAATGGAACTTTACAATCGCCATGCTGCCGAGACCAAAGCACTAATGGAGCGAAAGAATCATGATTATGGGGAGGCATGGCGCGACATGCGTGTAAGCTCCTTGACAGACCTTATTCTTCAAAAACTCTTACGCGTAAAACAAATTGAAAATAATCAGGGTGAAACACAAGTTAGTGAGGGCTTGGAAGCGAATTTCCAAGACATGATTAACTACGCATTGTTTGCCCTAATCCATTTAAACGACTAACCAAAATTAACCATGAGAAAAAAAATAGTTGCAGGAAACTGGAAAATGAATCTAGATGCTGCAGAAAGCCAAAAATTAATAGAAGAATTAAAGAGTCAAAGTCTTGCTGCTAATGTGACAGTTGCAGTCGCGCCTCCTTTTGTACACCTTTCCTCAGCCGTATCTCAAACAAGCGATAGTTCGATAGGCGTTATTGCACAAAACATGCACCAGGCAAAATCGGGGGCCTTTACTGGTGAGGTTTCTTCATCTATGTTGAAGTCCATAGGTGTTCATACTGTACTGCTTGGTCACTCTGAACGCAGAGCTTATTTTCACGAAACAGATGCGCTACTGGCAGAAAAGGTAGATGCTGCTCTTGCCGATGGATTGCAGCTGATTTTTTGCTTTGGCGAAGAGCTAGCTGAGCGTAAATCAAATACTCACTTTGATGTGGTAACCCATCAACTAACCGAGGGACTATTTCATTTGACTGCTGCTCAATGGGAGAATATTGTCTTGGCTTATGAGCCAGTTTGGGCGATTGGAACTGGTGAAACTGCCAGTCCAGCACAAGCGCAAGAGATGCACGCTCATATAAGAAGTGTTCTGGCCGCTAAATACGACGCTCATCTAGCCCAAGGAGTTTCTGTACTTTATGGTGGCAGTGTTAAGCCAGCAAATGCACAAGAACTATTCTCACAAGCTGACGTTGATGGTGGATTGATTGGTGGCGCCTCATTAAACGCAGCTGATTTTGCTGCCATCGTGAATGCATTTTAAACGTGAACCCTTACAGAGCATATCATTTTTCGGTATTTCCTACTGAAAAACTGGAGCTTGTTTCCGCTTGGTTGACATCCTTCCCTTATGAAAGTTTTGAGCAAACGGAAAAGAGTATTCATGCATATGTTCCCTTGAGTGAAGTGGATAAAATTGATGTAGACGCTTGTTTGTCTATCCCCTTTGATGGGGTTGAGGTGACGCTACATACAGAAGATATTGCTGGACAAAATTGGAATGAGGTTTGGGAAGAAAATTTTCACCCCATTTTGGTTGGCGATTGGACAATACGTGCCTCTTTTCATCCGCCAGCGACAACCCAATATGAGATTGTTATCGATCCAAAAATGTCGTTTGGAACAGGACATCACGCAACAACACAACTCATGCTGCAAGCACTTATCTCTTTGGACTTGACTGACAAATCAGTCTTGGATATGGGAACCGGAACAGGTGTATTGGCAATTGCAGCAAAGAAATTAGGTGCCGAAAATGTACTTGGCCTTGATATCGAAGATTGGTGTATCGCTAATGCCAAAGAAAATGCATCCAAAAATGGAATTTCAGACATTCTCTTTACTCTAGAATCCCTTCCGTCATTAGCACTCCACAGACAAGAATTAATAGTTGCCAATATCAATCGGAATGTACTGCTTGATCATCTGCCCGAATATGCTAAACTATTGGCTAAGGGTGGTGTCTTGTTACTTTCGGGTTTTCATCAAGAAGATGTAGCTATTTTGACCGAATTAGCACAAAAATGCGGACTTCTTCCTGCTGGGCAATTCAGTATGTTTGGATGGGTTTGCCTAAAATTTATAAATTAGTGGGTATGATTTGGTTTGGGCAAACAAAAGAGCAAGAAGAATCCCAGTTGGATTTGGCAACGGAGTCATCGCGATTACATGAAATAATCTTGTATAATGACGAAGTAAACACCTTTGATCATGTGATCAACACCTTAATTGAAGTATGCGAACATACTCCAGAGCAGGCAGAACAATGTTCTCTAATTGTTCACTACAAAGGCAAATGCTCGGTTAAGCGTGGCAGCTATGATGAATTGGAACCTAAGTGTATTCGCTTGCACGCTGCCGGCCTTAGTGCTGAGATAGTCTAGCGTTTTTTTTTAATTGTTTACCTTCGTAAAAAAAACAAAATGCGCCTCATTTATATTATACTATTCATGGCTATTGTTGGTCATGCACAAAACAACCAAATGAAAAAATCTATTTACTCATTCACCGTTGAAGATATTGACGGAAATTCTTTTGATTTTTCTTCCCTAAAAGGAAAGAAATTAATGATTGTTAATACGGCCTCTAAGTGTGGTTTGACCCCTCAGTACAAAAAGCTTGAAGCCCTATACCAAGCATACAAAGACAAAGGCTTTGTAATCGTTGGATTCCCTGCCAATAATTTTATGTGGCAAGAACCCGGTACTAATGAAGAGATCAAGACCTTTTGTGAAGCCAATTACGGAGTCTCTTTCCCGATGATGGCTAAAATTAGTGTCAAGGGAAAAAAACAACATCCGATCTATAGTTTCCTTACCAAAAAGAAGGAAAATGGTGTTTTGGACAGCAGTGTGAGTTGGAATTTTCAAAAGTACTTGCTGGATGAAGAGGGTTATTTGGTGGAGATGATTTCGCCACGTACGCAGCCAGATGACGCCAAGATATTGGATTGGATCGATACGCCAAAGTCATGAAAGTAGATATACTTGCCATAGGAGCACATCCCGACGATGTTGAACTTTCCTGTGCGGGTACACTCGCCAAAGAAATTTCTGGGGGCAAGAAAGTTGCAATAGTGGATCTAACGCAAGGAGAACTTGGTACACGTGGATCTGCCCAACTGCGTGCCGAAGAGGCAGCCAAAGCAGCTTCCATTCTTGGGGTTTCTCACAGATTTAATCTTGGTTTTGCAGATGGTTTCTTTCAAAATGATGAAGAGCACCAGCGTAAACTTATCGAATACATTCGCTTATTGCAACCTGATGTAGTACTGTGTAATGCTGTTTCTGATCGTCATCCAGATCACGGACGAGCAGCCAAACTAGTGGTAGAGAGTTGTTTTTTAAGTGGGCTTGCCAAAGTAGTTTCAACTCACTACGATCGGGTGCAGCAGGCATGGCGTCCCAAACAGCTTTATCATTATTTGCAATGGAATAGTACGCAACCAGACTTTGTTGTGGATATTAGTGAATATATGGAAACCAAGATGGAAGCGGTGCAGGCTTATGGCTCTCAGTTTTATAAGCCAAATGCCACTGAGGCTGAAACCCCAATAAGCAGTCAGAACTTTCTTAACAGTATACAGTATCGTGCTGCGGATTTGGGACGAATCATTGGCGTGGATTATGCCGAGGGCTTCACTAGCCATCGTTTACTTGCTGTTCAAACTATTTCACATTTGATTTAATTGCTCCTTTTGGATTCTATAAAAACATAGTACATTTGCAGCTTATAAAATGGTGGTTGTAGCTCAGTTGGTTAGAGCGCTAGATTGTGGTTCTAGAGGTCGCCGGTTCGAGACCGGTCTTCCACCCAACAAAACCCTTCGAGAAATCGAGGGGTTTTCTTCTTTACGCCAGTTATACGTTTGGTTCGGCACTTACACGTAATTGATGCTTAAAATTACA
>JAHEKR010000059.1 GCA_024638225.1 Flavobacteriaceae bacterium | reverse complement strand
AATTTTTTGTTTTTGGGGATATTTTTTTTTCAATTAAGCCAATGAAAATTAGTTAAAAAATCCAGTGTTTGTTTCGAAAATAGCTCAATGGGGAGTACAATTTATCCCCAAGAATAATTTATTATTTTTGGGGATAATTTTTTTTAACTTGCTTTTCAAATATTTAACCAATGAGAAAACTAATCTTACTCTCCGTTTTATTAATCTTCGCTTGTTCAAGTGATGATGAGGGTAATGGCAATAACAATAACTCAAGCAGATTAGTTGAGAGTATAACCATTTTGTCTGCAAACATGGGTACGGGTAATTATTGGTTTCAATATGACAATAATAATAGAATAATAAGTTTTGAATGGCAGAACTTAAGCTATAGTAGTTCGGGAGAATTAGTAGATGAAAGTGTCATTTATTTAGTTAATTTGGAATATATCGATAATGTCGTACAACTTTATATGAATTATGGGAATGATAGTTTTATTACAGAGTTTGCCCTAACTGAAAACAGACATTACGATATTGGTGGTTGGAACTTTGATAATGGATATTTACAGTCAATAGATTACATACACGATGACAATGAATGTACTGAACAATATTCTTGGGTTAATGATAATCTTGTTGAATCTTACGATAGTTGTGAAGAATTACCAGGAGGAGCTCGTAAACAATGGCAATATAGTAATCATACAAACAAAATTGGAGCTTTTATGTGGTGGTGGGGTGGTGGTAGTGGTTTTGCTATATTACAATATCTTAGTGGTTGGCGTGGTATAGCATCACAAAATTTACCATCCATCCGAAAAATATGTTATTCAGGGAGTAACCCCAATTTACCACTGAATCAAGAAAATTGCCCTCAATTATTAGAGCAGACTCATTACTCTTATGAGTTTGATTCACAAGGATATCCCATTGTTATTAACCATAATTATGATAATTCATCTTATGTTTCAGCTGCAGTTACATATTTTGATTAAGGTTTATATAATCAATAGAGGCACATATAACTGTTGAATTAACATAAACTAACTTCACAAACTGTAATCCCTAACTAATCACAAATTTTTGATTTTTATACTTTTCATTGAAGACCCTCAATTTCTCTAAATCTTTCAAGAAAAAGTTCGATAATTGGAGTACGTTGTGTACCAAACGGGATAAATCTTATTTTAGATTTATCCCTTTTTTTATTTTTTCGATTTACTCTGTTAAATTGGGTTTTTTTGTGCAAAATGGGGTTAATATCAGCGGTTTGATCATCATTATTTTATTTAAAATAGACAACAGTCCAATTTGTAGATATTGGTTTTTATTCACTCCCCCTCAATATTTTTTTGATAGGCCGAATGTAGTGTTTGACTCATTTCAGCAGCAATGCTTAGAAACTCTTTTTTGTAAACAACATTTATGTTTTCAGCTCTGCTTTCCCTGTGGTCATAAAGCATTTTATCCAGTATCGAGTTGTCCGCTGCTTTTATAAATTCGGTATAACTAAAGGCCTTTGTTTTTAATGTATATCCATTGGTTCTTTTGATAAAAACATGTTTTCTACCTTCCAGTTCTGGATTTTTTAAAATGGGTACAAGGCTGGTACCGTCCAATTGTTCTTTAGGGGCTTTGAGACCGCACAGTTCAACCAATGTTGGATAAACATCGATCAAGGATGTTAATGCATTTGTTGTTCCATTATTTTTTGACAAGGGATTGTAAATAATGAGTGGTACTTGGGTAGCAGTGTTGAAATTTGTAAACTTAGCCCACATTGTATGTTCTTGCAAGTTGTATCCATGGTCTGACACCAAAACCACAATGGTGCTTTCGGACAACTGTTGAGCCTCTAATTCCTTTAGAATTTTTCCAATTAAGGCATCGGTGTAAGATACCGTGGCATAATAACCGTGTATTAAATCAATGGCCAAGTTGTCGGAGACCTGCCCTTGTTTTGGGATGTTTGAATAGCTACGCATTTCACCCCAGTTGCTAATGCTTATTTTTGGGGCATCTTTTGGAATGTAATTGTAATTTTCCGGCTGCTTAATAGTTTTTCTGTCGTATAAATCCCAGTACTTTTTAGGGGCATTAAAAGGTAAATGTGTATTGATAAATCCTGCGGTTAGAAAAAATGGCTTTTGATTCTTTTTTAGTAGTCTGAGGTCTCGAATTAACTTTTCGGTTAGCAAGCCATCAATATAAGTACTGTCAGAAACCTCTGCACTTTCATAAGCAGGACCCTTGTCAGTTGCCTTGTAATGCATCCGATTTTCAGGTTCATGATAATCTTTCCATAGGGATTGCCAATAATCGGTTGGCGCCAAGCCACTATCATTGTCATCAAAGGCGTAAGGCCGCCAAACTTCATCCCAGTCGCTTTCTCTGTCGTCTAAGTGGTGGTAAATTTTTCCATTAGAGATGGTTGTGTAGCCATTGTTTTTAAACAATTGAGGCAGGGTTATGACGTCTGGTGTTTCCCTTTCAACAAAGGTGTTGTAATTTAAAAATCTATTTTTTGTGGGTAACATCCCCGTCAACATGCTTGCGCGAGATGCGCCACAAACGGGTACATTACAATACGCATTGGTGAATTTGATGCTCTTTTCTGCCAGCGCGTCAATATTAGGAGATTGTATGTGTGCTGCCCCATAACTGGCCAGTTCAGGACGTAAATCATCTACATATATCAACAGTACATTTGGTTTCTCTGGAGATTGACAGAGGACGATTCCTGTACAGCTAGACAAGATTAAAACGAAAAGCAGGCACAGCTTTTTTATAATTAAATGATTCATGTAGTAAATTTAAATAAAATAAAATTTGACCGTCTAAGGGGCTGCTAAAAGCGGCAGCCCCGTCTTTTAAATCAGCGCCGTCAGACATTTAACAATCAAGCGCAATTTTGGGTTTGATTTTTTAAGAAATTTCCAAAAAGCCATTTAAAAGCTCCAGCACTTGTTTCGAAAATAGTGCAATTGGGTGTACGATTATCCTCAAAAATCCTCCGTCTATTAAAACAAAAACCCGTAAAATATTCCGTTTATTTTTTTCATTTATAGGTTAATCCACTGCCTAACTCAAAAAGCACACCTATACCTTCAGATGATGTTGGCCAAGTGAAATTAAGTTTGGCTTGTGGTTGCGCGTCCCCAAACAACACATCAGCAATTCCTTCTCCTGCCATTCCAGGCAAAAAAGAAGCGACAAAAGCATCGAAACCATCTATTTGGTCATGTACCAATAAGGGACGTCCACTAAGCATGACAACAATAAGCGGATTTCCTGATGCGCGAACACGTTTCAATATTTCACTATCTGTAGGATTTAGACTTAAGTCTCCATCGTCTCCATAGCCTTCAGCGTATGGATATTCGCCAATTACAGCTAAAACAACATCGCCTTCAGCAATTTCCGTGGCATTTGGGCTGTACGTGATATCGGCTTCAGCTGCCACAATTGAAAGTCCCTCCAATATGGTCGTGCCATTAGGTTGTAAAATACGATTTACCATAAAACCAGTGAAGTCTTCCGAAGTTACTTTGCCGTCAAGATCTAGATCAATTTCTTTAAAATGGCTAGTCCAGTTACTTTTTTCAAATTTATTCTCATAAATTTTTTCTAGTTGACCGTAATATTCCTCTATGGTAAGTACTCCATCATCGTTATAATCTAAAAAAGCAAAGTCTGGGGTAAATATACCTTGCCAATCGGTTGTCCAGCCACCGTTTTGAACACCCAGATTATTTGCAGCTGATCCAACAACAGTTATTGAAGCTTTTTTCGACAATGGTAGTATGTTCTCATTTTTGAGCAATACTGCTGATTTTTGCACTGCCTCGCGCGCCAAAGCTCGGTGAGTTACACTGCCTACGTTTTCCAAATGTGTATCGTCCTTGTAGGGATCATCAAAAAGACCTAATTCCATTTTAACTTTTAAAATCCTTCGAACAGCATCATCAACACGGGCTACTGGGACACTACCTTCTTGAACTGCCTCAGTAAGGTATTGGATAAATATTTTATAGTGCTGTTGGTTTTGGCCTTGCATGACACCAGGAACCATAACCATATCAATACCTGCATTAACCCCATTGATGACATCCGACTTATAATCTCCTGGAATTTCATCAATTCCTGCCCAATCCGAAACAACAAATCCTTTAAAACCAAGTTCATCCTTAAGTAAGTCTGTAAGAAGGTATTTGCTTCCATGGCATTTTTCACCTCGAACACTATTAAAGCTTGCCATAATGGTTTTTACATCCGAAGCTATGGCCGTTTTATAAGGAGGTAAATACAAACTGCGTAAGGTTTTATCATCAAGGGGAACATCACCACGGTCTATCATATAGGTATGCAAGCCGTCTAAGCGAGTAGCAGTACCCCATTTGGTTGCACCATCCCCAATAAAGTGCTTGGCACAGGCGGCTACTTGTTTGTTTTGTATGTCATCAAGTAAGGCTTGATATCCATTTACAGCTGCTGCGGTAAGCCCATTTACAAGTTCCGTTGTTTGCCCAAATCCTTCGTAAAAGCGGCCCCATCTTGGATCTTGTGGAACGGTAACACAAGGAGAAAATGTCCAGTGGATTCCAGTTGCTGCAACTTCCATAGCGGTTGCCTTGTTGATTCGATACACTAGGTCTGCATCATTTGCAGCTCCCAAGGCTAGGTTTTGAGGAAAAACAGTTGCGCCTAGGACATTATTATGCCCATGTACGGCATCGATTCCATAGATCAAAGGAATCGCTAAACGGTCTTCCATAGCAATCTTTTGAAAACCGTTTACCATCTCAAGCCATCCTTCAGGCGTGTTATTCTTAGGAACAGCACCGCCGCCACTTAGAATCGACCCTAAATGATACGTCTTAATATCTTGAGGATCGTCTAGCAAACGTATATCTACTTGTGTCATTTGCCCCACTTTTTCAGCTAAAGTCATCTGATTTAAAATAGCGTCTACTTTTTTGGCTATTCGTTGCTCGTCTTTGTAGTTTGAAGAAGTGGAACAGGCAGTTATAAATATGAGTATTAAGGCTATGGAACTAAATCGCATGGTGGTTGTTTATTTGGTTTCTAATGGCTTATGAATATAAGTTATATTTCACAATTT
>JAHEKR010000056.1 GCA_024638225.1 Flavobacteriaceae bacterium | reverse complement strand
TAGGCACAATAAAAATGAAAGGACAATTCGTTTATTCATATAGTTCAAATACATTTTCTTTAACAGCCTGTTGCAAAACATCTCGATCTAGTTGTCGCATCATCTCCAACTTACGTTTATTGAGCAGTATCTGTTTTAGCGTTGCACGCACATGGCTCATTGGAGCCACTTCGTTTCGGCGTCTAACCTCAGCTACAAAGACCAAATATAGGTCTAAAGAGTCCTCAATCTCAAAAAATCGGTTACTTTTTAAATAACGGCCATAAGCATCTGATGCTCCTCTGTCCATACGCCCAAAGAATTCTTGTGGCCTTAGCCAGATGGAATCATTCAATAAGGCTCCATTAAACTGCAAAGAAATGGAGTCCAAAAAAGCTCTGTCGTTTCTGTCAAATCGACGTAACGCTGAGCGAATACTAGCTCTGTTAAAGTTTGCTTTCGGAATTTCTATGTAGCGCCCACGAATTAAATCTTGATGGAGTTTGAAGTTTTGCTTGTTTTCAGCGAAATATGAATCCAGTTGTTGCAGAGTGACCAATGTATCCATCCGAACCTTAAGCCATTCCTCTTGGTAGGTGTTGATGTATAAATCGCTTCTATAACGCTGGATAAGTTCCTCAAGTTCATTTTGTTTGGCATTGTTCAAATTAAATACCGCTTTGTCTAACAACAACTGTTCTTTTGCCCACGAATTGATGAAGTTTTGCGCAACTGTCGCACTGTCAGCCAACGATAGAGAGGTGCGGAGGTTCTTCTGAAGATCAGAAAAATAAAGATATTGATCGCCAACCCTTGCAATAGGCTTGTCCGATACTGTCTTTTCGAACTGACAAGACAGGACAATAAAAACAAAACCAAATAAAATAAGGGGGCGCATGCTTGTGTTTAGCGTGAATAGTTAGGTGCTTCTTTCGTAATCTGAACGTTATGTGGATGGCTTTCCTTAATTCCAGAAGCTGTGATTTGAATAAACTTGGCTTGCTCCTTAAGTGTTGGTATGTCTTTTGCGCCACAATAGCCCATTCCAGCGCGCAAACCACCAACAAACTGGTGGATGCTTTCGTTAATTTCTCCTTTATATGGGACACGACCAACAATGCCTTCCGGAACTAATTTTTTTATATCGTCCTCAACATCTTGAAAATAACGATCTTTACTGCCCTTTTTCATGGCTTCAACAGAGCCCATTCCTCGATAGGTTTTGAACTTCCTTCCTTCGTATATGACCGTTTCACCAGGTGATTCTTTAGTTCCTGCTAGCAAAGAGCCCAACATCACCGAATCAGCTCCAGCTGCAATGGCTTTAACAATATCACCTGTATAGCGAATCCCACCATCAGCAATTAAGGGAACGTCTGTATCCGAAAGAACTGATGCCACATCAATAACCGCAGACAATTGTGGATAACCAACACCAGCAATGACTCGGGTTGTACAAATCGATCCAGGACCAATCCCAACCTTGATTCCGTCTGCACCAGCATCCAGAAGATATTTTGCTGCCTCGGCTGTGGCAATATTGCCGACAACAACATCTACATTTGGATATGCGTTTTTTACATTCTTGAGCGCTTCAACCACTCCTTTGGTATGTCCATGAGCCGTATCGATAACTACAGCATCTACACCAGCTTTTGCCAAAGCAGCAACACGTTCTATCACGTCGGGTGTAACACCAACAGCAGCAGCAACTCGAAGTCTACCGTAAGCATCTTTGTTGGCTTTTGGCGTAATAGAAACTCGAGTGATGTCCCGAAAAGTAATCAACCCAATAAGTTTGTTGTTTTGATCAACAACTGGGAGTTTCTCAATTTTATGTGCCTGAAGCACTTTCTCTGCATCAATCATCGAAATGCCCTCCTCAGCAGTTACCAAATGCTCTGAGGTCATTACTTCCATAACAGGGCGTGCATCGTTTTTCTCAAAGCGGAGGTCTCTGTTGGTAACGATACCCACTAAGGTTTCATCATCAGAAACAATAGGGATACCTCCGATACTGTACTCCTTCATTATTTTTTTGGCATCTGCAACCAGAGCTGTTGTAGGTAAGGTAACTGGATCGATGATCAGTCCCGATTCCGATCGCTTCACCTTTCGGACTTTATCTGCTTGCGCTTCTATAGTCATGTTCTTGTGCAATACCCCTATTCCGCCTTCACGAGCCATGGCTATTGCCATTTGACTTTCGGTTACGGTATCCATTGCAGCGGAAACTATAGGAACATTAAGTGAAATATTGCGCGAAAACTTGGAGTTTATGGAGACGTCTCGGGGGAGTACATCTGAGTAAGCAGGAATCAGTAATACGTCGTCATATGTAAGACCTAAACTACTGATTTTGGAAGGAAGCGGCTGCATGGCAACGAATTAAAAATTGTTGCATGCAAATATACAAAAAATAAGAGGGAATTAGTCGATACGAAACAACTCGCGAACTATATAGACCATGCTCATCATATAGCTTAAGGTCATAAGTACTCCAGACACTAGAACAATATACGCCATAAAACTCCAGCCATACCAGAGTAAATAAATCCCACCAAAGGTGACCAGCACTGAAAAGAATGGTTCAATAAGCAAAAATGCTTTTAATCTTTTGGGTGCCTGTGAAAAGAAAAGCAATAAACCAGAAGCCATAAAAATAAGCGATAAGCTCAACACATGAGTATGCACTATGGTAAGCATTTCACGTGCGCTTTTCTTAAACTTCATTTCCATTATATCTGGGTGATCCTCATTCCCATTGTAGTTTTCTTGCATACCAACTGCAGTATTGCTGTCGGTTTGCATCACAAAAGCCAAGCCTGTTGCATATCCAACAGAAAGTGCTAACGCAAAAGCCAAGCAGGCAATTCGTGCATAATGAGGCAGCTGCCTAAGGCGAAAATTAAGATTTGAACGGTTTTCCATTATTTTGCCACGAAGCTAGTGAAATCATGAGATTATTCATGGCGTTTGTCATAGATTTTACTGAAATAGTTGCTCCAGATATGGCTGCAATATTTTGTCTGTAAACAAAACGATCTTCTGGTGTTTTGTTCAAAAACTGCTTTAACCAACGTTTGCTGCCAATTTCGCTTCCATAGTCCTCACGGTACACAAGAACTTTTGCCTTTTTGATTCCAAATGCATCATCAAAAATTACCAAGTATTCGTAGGTGTCTGTCTGACTTGAAGCTTCACCAATATACGCATAACCAATAATATTTCCCTCAGAATAAATAGTAAACAATCGGTCTTGTTCAATGCCTGGAATATCATTTGTAAGCGTATTAACAAGACGAACATCTTCTTTATCGAAGGTTTTGTTTATTTCTTTTGCGGCTTTTTTGCTTACATGCAAATCAGAATAAGAAGCTGCCGAAACTAGCAACGCAAACATAAAATGGAAACTATATATTAAGTTTGATGTCATGGGGGTTTAAAAAAAGAAGCCTATACCTAAATTAAACTGATTAAATTCTTCGTTAGCAGCTGCTGTTTTTTTGTTCTGATAGTCCGCTTTAAAAACAACGCCTGGAGCAACGTGGTACGAAAATCCAACGGTAGTTTCTTTTCGATGAAAGCTGGGGTTAGCCGTCAGACCCTCTGGTGTTTTTTTGTGGGTATCGAAATCTTCGTAGCGAAGAAATACATCCAACCGCTGGCGATTTGCCAATGGAAGTACATTGTAAGCAGCCTCCAAGTAATAACCCCCCATTTGAGATCCTAAATCTCGGTTTCCAGCTGCATTATAAGCAGCAACATCTTGAAGTGTGCTATTCGCCCATTGCCCTCTAGAAGTAAAGTTACCCTTTACATAGCGATAATCAATGCCAATCATGGTTAGACCCACTTGTGTTGCTGGATTATCAATAGCCGAAGTCTGAGTTTTACCAGTGTATGCTGCAAGCCCAATTCGAATATTTGGAAGGCCGTAATATTCAATTTTAGCAGCTATATTTATGTCCGAATTTATAGAAGATGCTCCCTTTTGTCTGCCTTTTCGAAAACCATCTACACCGCGTAATTTGTAGGTTTCATTAAAAGAAGCAAAGCCATTCATCAGATAAAATTGATAGCGAAACGAAAGCTCATTTGATCGACCCGCAACTCCAAAACCTATTTCACGCCAAGTCGTTGGTATGATAACACCGTCTAAACTCGGGCGCTCCACGCCATTAAAAGTGGGGCCCTCGTGGTATTCGTTGATAATCCCCATAGGGACGAGCATTAGACCAGCGCGTATATTTAGACCATTTGTAAGGTTGTAATTGACAAAAGCTTGCTCTACATAGAGCTCAGTGACGTGTTCGTATTCGATTTCAGTCACAAATTGTACGCGATCGTCAAACTTGTATGCGAAGAGCAAAACCAAACGCTGGACATCAATTTCATTTGCAGCTCCCTCGTAGCCATTGAAATTAACTTCACCGTAACCTCCTAAAGTGATGCGATTCTCACTGTTTTCAAGGTTAGAGAGTTGACGCATGGCGCTGTTCTGAAAATTTAAATTCTGAGCAACAACAACAAGTGGAAACAATAAAAAAACAAAAATCGAATTTTTCATTTCGGGTTTATCTTTATTTAGATTAGTTTTAAATTAAGGCAAATGTATCACCTAAATTTATAAATGAAAAGCTTATTTGGAATTATTTTAAATAAGTTATTAAAAAACATGAATCGAGTTGTTAAAAGCGGACTCAAAATGGAGATTATTGACGTTTGTTTCTAGGTTTTCACGGGCAATAAAAGAGAGCAGTTTTTCGGTAGGTACATTTCCCGTAAGTTCGTCTTTAGCCATCGGGCATCCACCCAATCCACGGATGGCCCCGTCAAAGTTTCGGCAGCCTCCCAGGAAAGCAGCCTTTATTTTCTCTACAGCCTCATGGGGTTTGGCGTGTAAATGAGCACCAAATTGTGTCCCTGAGTGGGCAGGTATCAAGTATGAGAATAAATTCTTGATGCGCTGACTACTGGCCATACCCACAGTATCCGAAAGCAGTATCCGATTTATGCCAAGTGCACTAATTTTAGTAATCCAATCAGAAACCAATGTTGTACTCCAAGGATCGCCATAAGGGTTGCCAAAACCCATAGACAAATAGACAACCAATTCTTTGTTATGTTGTTTGGCTAGGTTCGATATTTCACGAACCACGTCGATCGACTCCGCTATGGTTCTATTGGTGT
>JAHEKR010000048.1 GCA_024638225.1 Flavobacteriaceae bacterium | reverse complement strand
CCCCTGCTAGTGTAAGCCTGCGTGACGGTAGACAGGGCTTTGTCTTGTGCTATTTTTTAAAAATTTTTTATGGCACGAGAGTGGACCCTCGCGCCAGCGGGGAAATCAAGCTGACAGATATTACCATATGTTACTTGAGACATGTCAAGATATTGCCGATAATCCAGGGATAGGAAAAAACTATGATGGGATTAAACCTGAGCTTTATGGACTAAAAGCAAGCAGGCACGTAATATTCTATCGAAATGCTAATGTGAATCCAATTGAAATAACAAGAATTTTACATGAACGAATGGATTTAAAAACAAGAATAACGGAATAATTATAACTACATCGCCAGCTGGTGCATGTTGCAAACCTGTCTGCTGACAAGGCAGACGCGCACTAGAGAGCATTGTTGCCACCAGTTATTTTCTCATAAGTAATATTGACTTAAAAAACTTTGATTTCCCTTTTCAGTCGAATAAAAATAAATTCCAATTAATAATTTACTGTTTTCAGGAACTTTGTCTTTTACTCCTTTGTCAAAACTTGTCCATTCGGTTGTTTTGATTATTTCAATTAATTTTTCGTCAATTGAGTTTTAAAATCCACTAATTTCAGTCACGTTTTTGATAGTCAAGTCTTGTTTAAAAGTTATTTCATAAATCCCATAACTTTTGTCAAGTTCAATTCCCTTGAATTGTTCTAATTTTTTATGTAAAGTTGCTTTTTCTCTTTAATTTATTTTGTCCGTAAAATTTATGTTTTTTGATTTAAACATTTTAGGATTTCTAACTCTCTTCTTTGTCTTTTTAAATTCCGCTTGTTTAGGTAAAGTAAGCCAGAACACATTCCAACACTATATTTTCCATCTTTGTTTTTTTGTGCATAAACGATTAATTCAGTATTCTCGGGGATAAAAATAGCACAAGAGCTTCCAATTCCGCCATCACTTCTCCCAGCAACATAGATGGATTTTAGTTCTTCTCCTTTATAAAGTTCGCTAATTATAATATCAGCCTTGTAAAGTTCTCCTGAACTTTCATTTTTATAGTTTTTAATGATTCTTGCTTTTGCAACCCCAAAAAATGTCCTAAAAAAGCAGCGGTATATAGGTTCGTCTATGGCTTAAAGAACAGACTTGGGGTTTGTTCACCATAAAAATAAAAAAAATGAAATCAAAATTCGCTTTACAGGCTTTTTGGTTTGCCGTATCTTTGCCGCGTAAAAAATACCCATGAGCAAACGCGTACTTTTGATGATTTTAGACGGCTGGGGCATCTCTCCAGACCCAACAGTATCGGCAGTAGACCAAGCCAATACCCCTTTTGTGGATAGCCTTTCTAAAACAGCGTTGCACAACGTACTCCACACCGACGGCATGCACGTTGGGCTGCCCGAAGGACAAATGGGCAATAGCGAAGTAGGACACGTAAACCTCGGCGCTGGTCGAGTAGTCTATCAAGATTTGGCTAAAATCAATATGGCGGTGGAGCAAAACACCCTTAAAGACGAGGCCGTACTCAAAGATGCCTTTGCCTATGCCAAAGAAAACGACAAAGCTGTGCATTTTGTCGGGCTAGTCTCCGACGGCGGTGTACACGCACACATCAACCACCTTGAAGGACTCTTAAAAGCCGCACAAATAGCCGAAGTTCCTAAAAGCTATGTACACGCTTTTACCGATGGCCGTGATGTAGACCCAAAATCAGGGCTTGGCTTTCTAAGTCAAGTGCAAGAAATATGCGCCAACACCAATGCCCATTTAGCTAGTGTGGTCGGACGCTATTTTGCCATGGACCGAGACAAACGCTGGGAACGGGTCAAAAAGGCCTATGACCTACTTTTAAAAGGCACAGGAACACATACCCAAAACCTTACCCAAGCCATGCAAGCCAGTTACGATGCGGGCACCACAGACGAATTTATCGAACCCATCGCCCTTGGTACCCAAGAAGAAATTGCTGCCGGACGCATTCAGCCGGACGATGTGGTGATTTTCTTTAATTTCCGCACCGATCGTGGACGGCAATTGACCCAAGCGCTAAGCCAAGAGGCTTTTCCTGAGCAGGAGATGAAGCCCCTACCCTTGTACTATGTCACGCTAACCAACTACGACGAATCTTTTAAAGGCGTCAAGGTGGTCTATGACAAAGAGAATATTGAGCAAACACTAGGTGAAGTATTGCAAGAAGCAGGCAAAAAGCAAATCCGTATTGCGGAGACCGAAAAATACCCACACGTTACCTTTTTCTTTAACGGAGGGCGAGAAGAACCTTTCGATGGCGAGGAACGCATTTTATGCCCTTCGCCCAAAGTAGCCACCTATGACCTGCAGCCAGAAATGAGCGCATACGACATCCGCGATGCGATTGTGCCCAAACTAAAAGAAAAAGCAGCAGACTTTATATGCCTCAACTTTGCCAACCCGGACATGGTCGGACATACGGGCGATATGCAAGCAGCCATTAAAGCTTGTGAAACCGTAGACGCATGTACTGCCGAAGTGGTTGCTGCCGCCAAAGAAGGCGATTATTCCGTTATTATCATTGCCGACCACGGAAACTGCGATACCATGATCAATCCCGATGGTAGCCCCAATACCGCGCACACCACCAATCTGGTTCCTGTTTACCTTATCGACAAAGATGCGAACAGTATCGATAAAGGAGCACTATGCGACATCGCACCTACAGTGCTAAAACTCATGAACATCGAGCAACCCACAGCCATGACCGCAAAATCATTAATTTAGTACCATGAAACGCTTGTTATTTTTGGGTTTACTGATGTGTATGCATACTGCATACGCCCAGGATATCATTGGTCCAATTGCGCTAGAAAACTTAAAAAAAGAACCTTTTGCCGAATGGTTTAGTACGGAATACGAAAACTACACCCCTTTTGGTAAAACCATAGCGCAGCTCGATGGTGTGCAAAAAGATGTAGCGATTACCATTTTTATGGGGACTTGGTGCTCTGACAGCCAAATGCATGTACCTGCCTTTTTTCGTATTCTAGACGAATTAGCCTTTTCGGGTGAAGTGCAAATTATTGGCGTGGATAGAGACAAAAAAACACCTAGTGGTAGCGCTACAAAAAAGGGCATCACCAATGTTCCGACATTTATCTTTTATAAAGACGACAAAGAAGTTAATCGCATTGTGGAGTCGCCCGTTGAATTTTTGGAAGACGATATGCTCGCTATTTTAAGCGGGGCAGCTTACAAACACACCTACGAAAACTAATGTCGCTTCAAAAAACAACAGAAGAAATTGAACTCATTCGTAGCAGTGCCTTATTGGTATCCAAAACCTTGGGTATGCTGGCAAGCGAAATCAAGCCTGGGGTAACCACACTTGAGCTCGATAAAAAAGCAGAGACATTTATTCGAGACCACGACGCGGTTCCGGGATTTCTGGGGCTGTACGATTTTCCGAACACCCTATGCATGAGCCCAAACGAACAGGTGGTCCATGGCATACCGAATAACACCCCACTACAAGAGGGTGATATTATCTCCATAGATTGCGGTGTCTTGCAAAACGGATACTACGGGGACCATGCTTACACCTTTGCTGTTGGCGAAATAGACGCCGAAACCGAAAAACTCCTTGAGCGAACAAAAGCATCGCTATACAAAGGGATTGAAGCTTTTTGTACAGGCAACAGGGTTGGTGATGTGGGCTATGCCATTCAGCAGTATGTCGAGCAGTTTGGATATGGCGTCGTGCGTGAATTGGTTGGGCATGGATTGGGAACCACTATGCACGAAAAACCCGAAATGCCGAATTATGGAAAAAGAGGTCGTGGAAAAGCTTTTTTAGAAGGTATGGTGGTGGCAATTGAGCCCATGATCAATCAAGGAACACACCGCATCAAACAACTGCAAGACGGCTGGACCATACTCACTGCAGATGGCGCGCCTAGTGCGCACTTTGAACACAATGTAGCTATTGTTGACGGAAAACCCGAATTGCTTTCTACATTCAAATATGTAAACGAAGTGTTGGGCATCGTAACAGATGAAGAGGATGCCTTTAGGGCAGTTCCGTTGGAGATATGAACAGCTTCGCCCGATGGATATTAGGGATGTTTCCCAGAACGTTCTTGCAACGTCTTGCTAACCTTCTTTTGCCTTTTTTAGATTTTTATTTCCGTGGCAATCGCTATACAGATCCCATTAACGGCAAGTCCTATCGAAGCTTTCTTCCTTATGGCTATGTGAAAATAAGACCCAATGCACTCAGTCCGGGCACGCTTTCACTGGAACGTCACAGGCTTATTTGGCTCTATTTACAAAGCGAAACAGACTTTTTTAACAAGCCGTCCAAAGTATTGCACATGGCACCCGAAAATGCGTTTATGACACGCCTTAGGAAGTTGAAACACCTCGACTATACCACTTGTGATTTGGAATCGCCTTTGGCAGAAATCAAAGCAGATATTTGCGATTTGCCATTTGCGGACAATAGCTTTGACTGGATATTGTGTAACCACGTTTTGGAGCATATTCCCAACGATACCAAGGCCATGCAAGAACTCTTTCGAGTTCTTAAGCCTGCTGGCAAAGCCTTACTTCAAGTTCCCCTCGACATAGCACGTGACTCTACTTTTGAAGACAACAGCATCACGGACAAAGCCATGCGAACAAAGGTATTTGGGCAGTACGACCACGTATGTATTTACGGTATGGATTACTTTGATAAGCTACGTGCAGTAGGCTTTGAGGTGGACGAGCTGCAGTTTGGTAAAACCTTATCTGAGGAAGCGCGCAAACGCTATGTTGTGGTCGCAAATGAGTATATCCCCATCGGGATAAAGCCTATTGACGATCAAAGACAAAGCCCGAAGTAGCCGCAACACCAAGTGTATCCTTTTCTGCCAAAACCCACATGGCATCTATTCCTTCTAGTCCTTGTATCATTTCTTTACCGCTTTTATAAGGCATAGTCATAAGCGCTGTTGCATAGGCATCGGCCAGCATGGTGGAAGGCGCCAAAACCGATGTACTTAGCACATTGCTTTGAACGGTTTTCCCTGTTTTTGGGTTTACGGTATGGACATATCGTTTGCCCGATGCGTCCGTTCTAAATTTTCGGTAATTACCCGATGATGCCAGACCTTGGTTTTGTAATGGAAGTGTTGCGATAAATTTGCGTTTGGCATTCTGCTCTGGATGATCAATGGCAACGCGCCATGGTATATTTTTTAATGGGTGAACTCCCTTGGCAAATAACTCACCGCCAACCTCAACTAGGAAGTTTGAATACCCCAAGTTTTCGAGTGCTTTGGCAAGCTCGTCTACAGCATAACCCTTACCAATGGCATTAAAGTCAATATAAACCCTTGGGTCTTCTTTTACGACATAGCCGTCTTGCAAGCGAAGCTTTTCAAATCCTGTAAATTGCATGATGCT
>JAHEKR010000016.1 GCA_024638225.1 Flavobacteriaceae bacterium | reverse complement strand
GCGTTTCATTTGTTTTTTGGCGATGGCAAATTGGGGGTGGTCCTTATGAAAGGGATAACGCACCGCTTCGACAGCTTCGTGCTCCAACAAAAAGGCTGCGATTTTTTCAGCATTGTCACAATGTCGATCTACGCGAACAGCCAGAGTTTCCAAGCTCTTGGAAAGCGTCCAAGCGTTGAACGGAGACATTGCCGGCCCCGTTGTTCGGGCAAAGGCATTAATTTCTTGAATAAGATCGGTTCGGCCAACGGTTACCCCGCCCAGCACCCTACCCTGCCCATCGATAAGTTTGGTTGCCGAATGAATCACTAAATCAGCTCCGTAAGCGATAGGCTGTTGCAAGTATGGCGTGGCAAAACAATTGTCAATGACCAGTATAAGGTTGTTTTTTTTTGCCAAGGCACTTAAGCGCTCCAAATCCAAAATCTGCAATCCTGGATTGGTAGGCGATTCGGCATAAATTATTTTGGTATTCGGCGTGATTAGTTCCTCAAAACGATCTAAATCTACAACATCAAAATAAGTAGTATTGATATTCCATTTAGGGAAGTATTTAGTAAATAAGGTGTGCGTAGATCCAAAAACGGCTCGAGCAGAAAGGATATGGTCGCCACTGTTTAGTAGTGCGGCAAAAGTACCAAATACGGCAGCCATACCAGTTGCAAAAACACAGCCATCAGCGGCTCCTTCCATCTGGCAAATTTTCTCAACAAATTCGTTGGTGTTGGGATTGGTAAATCGGCTATATATGTTTCGTTGCTTCTCCTCGGCAAAGGAGGCACGCATTTCTTCGGCATTGTCAAAAACAAAGCTAGACGTTAGATATAGCGGCACGCTATGCTCGTCGTGCTGGGATCTCGCTGCTTGCGTACGAACGGCGTTGGTTTCAAATTTTTTTGGGCTCATAAGGGGTGTCGTTTACAATTACAGAAAAGCTTATCTCAGCAGTAGCTGCTAGGGTTAGGGAAACCGAACAATACTTTGTAAATGACAACTCGGCTGCACGGTATATTTTTTCGGGTTTTACATCTCCGTTAACGCGTACCGTTGCATGCACTTTTGTAAAAAGTGATGGTGCAGGTTTGTCTACACGGTCGCCATCAACATCAATTTCCAGTGTCTTAAAAGCTACTTTTTGCTTGTTTAGAATTGAGATAATATCAATACTAGAACAGCCAGCTACTCCCATAAGCAGCAATTCCATTGGGCTTGCGCCCTTGGGATTTTCTACAGATTTATTGTCAATAGCAATTTGATGACCGCTATTGTTTTCGATGGTGGCGTAAAAGCCAGACTGGTGGGTAAGTTTTACATTCATACGTGTTCATGGATTGGGGTAAATACTTCATTTAATAGGTTTCTTAGTTGGTCGTGTTCAATCAAAAAGGCATCGTGTCCGTGAATGGAGTTGATGGTCTTAAAAAACACATTGGGCTTTACATTCAACAGTCGACGGTAGGTTTTTCTATTGTCTTCGTGGGTAAAAAACAAGTCCGTATCAATGGATACAATAAAAATATTACCCACTATTTTTTCTATCAATGCTTCAAACGAATCACGTTCGTGGCATATGTCAACGCTGCCCAACAAATGATTCATCGACTTGTAGGCGCTAATATCAAAACGGTTAGCCAATTTATCGCCATGATACAGCAGCCATGTTTCTACGTTAAATTTATTTTGTTCCTTATTGATGGTGCGGTCGAATCTAAATTTTAAAGATTGTGGCGTTCTATAACACAACATCGCGTGAATACGCGCATCCTCAAGTGGGTTTTGAGAATTATGTAGCAATCGGTCTTGGAGCAAAACATTTGCCAAAATCCAATCAGAAGCCTCCCAGTGACAAGCAATAGGGATAACGTTACGAATAAAATGCGGGTGTGATACCGCCATTTCCCATGCCAATGCACCGCCAATGGAACCGCCAATAGCAGCAAAGAGCTCAGATACGCCGAGCTCGTCTAAAGCTATTTTAAAGGCTTCAGAAACATCACGTAATATCCAATCTTTATAGGAAGTTAAAAAGTCATCGTCAAAGCCATTGCCAGGAAAATTAAAGGCAATAATGCTGTATACTTCAGTATCTATTAATTTTTTTGGACCGATAATATCGCTCCACCATCCTTCTTCACCCGATACATTCGAATTGCCTGTAAGTGAATGATTCACCAAAACAACAGGTGCTTCGTGCAGCGCCTTACCAAATACTTGGTAGGATAAGGTCAAAGGAATGACCTTGCCGCTGTGCAACTTAAAGGAAGGGATGCTATGTTTCTGAAGTGACGACATATTGCCTTTTATTCTTTTTGCAATTTATAGTGTATCAAAAGCAGCTTGTAAGTCAGCTTTTAAATCTTCAACATCTTCTAGTCCAACAGACAAACGGATAAGGTCATTTGTGACCCCAGTGTCTTCTTGCTGTTCTGGTGTAAGTTGTTGGTGCGTTGTACTCGCGTTGTGAATAATGAGCGATTTTGAATCCCCAAAGTTGGCAAGCAAAGAGAAAATCTTGGTGTTGTCCGCAATTTTCTTGGCTGCTTCAAATCCACCCTTAACACCAAAAGTAACCACACCACTTTGGCCGTCTTTTAGGTATTTTTTTGCCAGGCCATTGTATTTACTCGATGCCAAACCTGGATAGTTTACCCAAGTTACTGACTCGTTTTCACTTAACCATGTTGCCAGTTCAAGTGCATTTTGGCTGTGTCGTTGCATTCTAACCGAAAGGGTTTCTATTCCTTGAATGATTTGGAATGCATTAAAAGGACTTATTGCAGCTCCCAAATCACGAAGCCCCTCTACTCTAATTCTTGCAATGTAAGCCGCAGGGCCTAAGGCTTCGTGGTAGTTTAGTCCGTGGTATGAAGGTGATGGAGAAGTGAACTCTGGAAATTTACCACTCGACCAATCAAAAGTACCTGCATCAATAATAACACCACCCATAGAAGTACCGTTACCGTTTAGGTATTTGGTCAAAGAGTGAATAACAATGTTTACACCGTGCTCAATAGGCTTTAACAAGGCAGGCGTTGCAACAGTGTTGTCTACCATAAAAGGAACCTTGTGTTTCTTGGCAACTTTAGAAATAGCTGCCAAATCAAGGACATCTAGTTTTGGATTCCCCAAAGACTCTGCAAAAATAAGACGTGTATTGTCTTGGACGGCAGCTTCAAAATTGGCAACGTCGTTTGGATCAACAAAAGTTGTGGTGATACCAAAGCGTGGCAACATTGACTTAAGCATGTTATACGACCCACCGTATAAGCTGTTTGAAGAAACAATATGGTCTCCCGCTTTTAAGAACGTAAGGATTCCTGTGGATAGCGCTGCAGTTCCAGAACAAGTGGCAACAGCGGCTATTCCACCTTCAAGTGCTGCCATGCGCTGTTCCAGCACATCGGTAGTTGGGTTGTTTAGTCGGGTATAAATATATCCGGGTTCTGCAAGAGCAAAAAGGTTAGCAGCATGCTCAGCATTGTCGAACACATAAGATGTTGACTGATATAAGGGTACTGCTCTAGTGCCCTGCGTTTTGGTGACATCATGACCTACATGAAGTGCGTTAGTAGAAAATTTTTGATTACTCATTTGAAATAAAATTTAGAATTGATTTTTAAAGGTTTGTACTAGATCAAGTTTTTCCCAAGTGAATAACTCCACCTCACAGTCAATACGACCGTTATAGGGTGACTCGAATGTCTTTTTTACAGTTTCAGGCTTTCGGCCCATATGTCCATAAGCTGCCGTTTCTTCGTAGATAGGATTGCGGAGTTTGAGGCGTTGCTCAATTCCAAAGGGTGATAAATCTACGAGCGGGGCAATTTTTTCTGCTATCTCAGCATCTGAATGTGTGCTTTTTGATGTTCCGTACGTATTGATAAATATGGAAGTTGGCGCTGCTACACCAATGGCATAACTCAATTGCACCAATACCTCATCACAAACGTCAGCAGCAACAAGGTTTTTGGCAATATGTCTTGCGGCATAGGCAGCACTCCTATCTACTTTAGAGGGATCTTTCCCACTAAATGCACCGCCTCCGTGAGCACCTTTTCCGCCATAGGTGTCTACAATAATCTTACGGCCCGTAAGACCCGTGTCTCCGTGGGGGCCACCAATGACAAATTTTCCTGTTGGGTTGATGTGATAAACAATATCATCGCCAAAAAGCGCCTGAATATGTGTTGGGTATTCGGCAATAACGGCAGGAATAACCAAAGCAATTAAATCTTTTCTAATTTTGGCCAACATGGCTTCGTCTTCGTCAAAATCATCGTGTTGGGTTGAAATTACAATAGTGTCAACACGCAGTGGCTTGTGATCGTCTGCATATTCAAGTGTCACTTGTGATTTGGCATCTGGTCGTAGATAGGGAATGGCTGTTTGTTCTCTTCTAAAATCAGACAATACACGCATGATTTTATGGGAAATATCAAGCGCCAAAGGCATATAATTATCCGTTTCGTTAGTAGCATAACCGAACATAATACCTTGGTCACCGGCACCTTGGGCGGCGGCTTCATCTCTATCAACGCCTTGATTGATATCGGGCGACTGTTCGTGAATGAGTGAAATTACCCCACAGGAATCGCCAGAAAATTGATAGGCATCTTTGTTATATCCAATGCGGTTAATGGTATTTCTTGTAATGGCTTGTACGTCTAAATAGGTGTTGCTTTTTACCTCACCAGCTACAACGGCTTGACCTGTAGTGACGAGGGTTTCGCAAGCTACCTTGCTGTTGGGGTCAAATGCGATAAAGTGATCCAATAGTGCATCACTAATTTGATCGGATACTTTGTCTGGGTGACCTTCACCTACTGACTCTGATGTAAAAAAGTATGACATAATCTTGCTTTTGGGGAGTATATAAACTGATTGCAGTAATCAAAAGCAAGCTGTTTTAGCAGTTTTTTTGAGAGGTTGCAATCAGTCAAATCCTTCCTCTGTGGATACAAATATACAACATCCCAAAAATTAACAAAGAGTTTTTAACGAAAACTTACAGAGAGTCCAAAATTAAGTGTGTTAAACTCCTGAATCGTATAGTTAGCAAACAGTTTTAAGAACAATAAGTTGGCTCTTAAACCAATTACAGCATGGGTTCCCGTATAGGACTGTTCGGATTTTAAGGGATCTTTAGGGATGTTTGGATTAATAGATGAATAATCCCCCAGCATAGCAAAGGTGACATCGCCCTTACCATACCCAAATCCACCAACAACACTAATTACTGGGAAATCAAGTGAGCCCAAGGCTTGAAGCATAAAGGTGTTGATACTTCCTGTGATTTTCTGACCTGGACCATCAAGTCCGTAATCGACATTGAGCTTGGTAAAAGACCCGAGTAAAGAAACATTAAGGGGAAGCTTATCGAGCAAGCCAAAATACTGCATCAAGTTGTGTTTTAACCCTACACCGATAAGGTCTATTTCCGCACCTTGAGTCTCTATCTTTGGCAGGTAACGGACAATTAAATCTGTATCAAAAAACAAGCCTAATCCTGCTTGCACATAAGGGATAGGTAATGAATTCATAAACAAATCATCATCCAATCCGCCAGGAAGCGTAAATGATTCAGAAAGTGAAGTTCCGGCAATAGTGTACGTAAACTCAGTAGTTCCTTTTGGTCCAAAAACGGTATTTGCGGTGGTAGACGAACTACTTAATTGGGTCAAATTAAGACTACTAATATTAAAGGACTTAGCGGCATCTGTTACGCTGGGAGCAGTTAATCCAACGGTCAAATCAAAGCCTAACTTCTTGTGTGTTTTGGCAGATGATGCCCAGCCTGTATTCAAGCTGTAGGTAAATGACTCTCCAAGTGGTGAGGTGTATGCATCAAATAAGATATTTGCATCCTTGCCAGATGCTTTAAGTATTTCATCCAATCCGTCAAAAATCTGTGCGCTGGAGAGGCTAGTTGTAAAAATGGTGAGTGCCAGAATTATCCTTTTCATATTGTAAATTTGGAAATATCAATATACTAAATAAAATACTTTAATGTAAAGTAAATGTATCTAGGCTGTATGGCATAGCGTGTAGTTGTTTGTGAAATACCAGAGAAATTATCTGTATTAATGTTTGCGTTTTCCAATACGTTTGTTGCTTCAATTCCAAACTCCCATGGTGTATCTTCCTTGTTAAACGAGAGTGACATACGTAAGTCATCGTATCTATTTAAAGAAGTATTACCCAATCTAAAATCGTAATAACTGTACTCGGCTAAAAAAATAAACCCCTTTAGAAATGCAGCATCTAACCCAACAAAGGGACGTTCGGTTATGTAATGTAATCTTTGGTCTTCATCCGTTGACCTATTTATGTTATAACTATACCCCAACTCAATATTTGGCGCCGCTTTAAAGTTAGTTGCTACCGTTGCACTGGCAAGCTGGGTAAAGTAATCAAATCGGCGGAGTGTGCCATTGACAATATTGTATGACTTGTTTTTGTTTAGCCTGAGTGTCAAGCTGGTTTTTACATTATTAAACCTTTTTTGCATACGACCATTTAATGTGATGCGCTCTTCGTCTCTAGGCGAATTAAATGGTGTTGACTCTCTGTTTATCCCATTAATCGTATTGACTGTTTTGAAATTATCAAACTGCTTGCGGTAGTTCAAACGAATAAAAATATTGGTGAAGTTGAATATATTAAAGTTGAAATAGTTCAATGTAAAGTTGTTAAAATAAGCGGGCTTTAGACCACTGTTACCTAAAAACAATCTGTTGTAATTGTTAAATGTATAGGCCTCACCAAGGCGACTCACATCTGAATATTGCAGTTGTGCTCGATAGGTAAAACGAAGCGATTTGGAGCGTCGCATTTGATAACTTACCCAAACATCTGGCAATAGTCTTGTTTCTTCATTACGAAGCGTTGATGCTTGTATAGTATTGATGTCGTACTTGTGAAGCGTAAGTCGTGGGTTGATTGTAAACTTACCCGTCTTAACTCTGTAACTCAAAGCTGTATAGATGTCCGAAAAGTCATAATGAACATTGTTGTTGAGGTTGGGTTCTTCAAAACGTGTAAACACATTTTCTTCATAAGCCCCCATAAAGGAATCGTAGTCCTGTTTCACCTGTGTAGTTCCAACAGTCATATTTAGACTTGCCGTATTATTTAGCATATAATAATACTCTAAACGCCCATCGAATTTATTTGTCCTCGTAAATCTATTTTGTTGTACGTAGTAACTTTCGGCTCCTCTAACAAGTGGTAATATGTTGGGAAATAAAATGCGCTCTTTTTGTAATTTGAACAAGGGGTTTTCATCTTGTGCATTGTGTTGCAATTCCAAAGCAAAAATATGTGTATCGCTGAGCGTAAAATAAGCATTGAGATTTTGACTTAGTTGTTTTGGGGTTTGTGTTCGATCCGATGAAATATCCTCTACTCTAGTAGCTACTGAAGTAAGGTCACTGAGTTCTTGTTCATCCGATGTCCTAAAAAACAAATCGTATTCCAACTGAAGATTTGGGTTCACGTTATACAGCGTACTGAACTTGTATAATTGAGATGTATTGGTTTGTTTAATATCATTGTCTATGGTTTCTGTTATCCCAGTAGATGTAAATGTTCGCTCACGAACTGACTTGATGCGCGTATCGTTTTGGGAAAAAATAGCAAAACCTGAAAAGTCCAAACCTTCTTTAGCAGAATAGGAGAAATTTGTTGCAGCAAAATCGTTTTCAATAGAAGCTGCATTGTTGTTTTGCAGGTTAGTCAACCCCAAATCATCGGTTTGTATTTGAATGGAGGAACCACTACGGTTACTTTGATTTCTAAAGCCACCCGTTAAGCGGAAATAATCACGTCTTGTGAATGGATTTTCGCCAACGTTGTTGGCATTAGCCAAAACATTTATACTGGTCTTTGGGCTATAATAAAAAACCTTTGGATTTAGTAAAACACGTTCTTTTTCTCCAGCACCTGCAGCTAGCTCACCAAACCAAAATTTAGATTTTCCATCTTTTAATTTGATGTTAATGGCCATGCTATCGTCGTTATTGGTCACTCCACTTAGCTGGGAGACTTCATTGAAATTCTTAAGCACTTGAACTTTATCGATTGCATTGGCTGGTATATTTTCGGTGGCAATTTTTGAATCGCCATCAAAAAAATCCTTGCCTTCAACCATAACTTTAGAAACTTGTCTCCCTTCCACTTCAATTTGCCCATCAGCATTGATTTCGATTCCAGGCAAGTTTTCCAATACATCCTTTAATTTTTTTTCTGATCCCGTATTAAAGGAGTCCGCATTGTACACAATGGTATCGCCCTGTATGGAAACAGGCATTTCATAGGTTACATCAACTCCTTCGAGCTGTTCTGCTTGTTCGTACATGACGACTACCTCATTGAGGTCAACAGAAGATTTTCGTTGCAGCTCTACAGGCTTAAATCCTAAGTATGAGATCTTAACTAAATAGGGCACATCCTTTTTTATGGACATGGAGAATTTACCATTCAAATCAGAGATGGAAAAGCTGTCCATCCGATTGGTCTCTTTATTAAGTGCAACTATATTGGCCGTTGAAATTACTACTCCTAAACTATCTAATACAACTCCCTCAAGTCGAATACTCTGTCCCCAAATTACTGTTGAGATACACAATGCTACCCAACAAAACGCTCTTCTACCTATCATCTTTATTTTTAGCCGCGAATCATTATGCGGTTTTGATTACCTCTGTTGCTGTTGTTCTGAAAGCGTTCTCGCATTTCTTTAACTTTTTCTTCTCGAATTTTATTGAACTCCGCTCCCGTAACTTGCCTGCCTTTTTTGGGTGGGTCTAGACTTATTTTTTCGGAGACGTTCATTTGTACTTCTGTACACACCAAGACTCTATTGCCGTCTTGTACCATCAGAACCAAACCAGGTAAACCAAAATATTTGGCGGGTCCTGCGGAAGATGGGATTTGAGGTGTGAACCACACCGATACGGTAACGGGAACTTTTTCAGGCTCTTTATCCTCTTCCTCTTTTGCATTGCGTTGTCCAAACGACATGCGCATTTGAGCAGGAATTTGCATTTCGATATAAGTTGCTTCGTAAGCGGTGTATTTACCAATTTGTTTGGTCTCACCCGAAAATACCCATTCTGGTTTCTTTGGATTTCTATTAACTAAAAAAAGTTTACTAAAAAGTTCTTGTTGACTAGTTTGTTTTCTAGAAGCAAGGAGCGTATGCACTATAGCGCCAGCACCTGAACCAAAACGAAAAGACATTCCTCCTCTGCCAACTGCCTGAGGTGCATCTAGCTTTTCTTCTTTTTTGTAAATGGATTGCGATTGATCAAAATACAACTGATAGGTTTCGGGCTCAGAGAGTCGCTTTTTGATACGCTCAGCCACATTTTTTGGAATGTTGGGGTTTGCACTAAAATCAATATTGGTACTGACTTTTAGTGTATAGGTAGCCTTGTTAATCTGAGCATGTGAAATAACAAGCCCAAACAACATCAAAAGTGTACAAAAAATACGCATGCTTTTTTAGATATTAGACGATTATAGATACACTATGTTACATAGACCAGAAATTTCAGCAATAGTTGTGTGTAGGTGCATCTTTTTTTTTGGAAAGATACTTATATTGTAGCATTAATTTATAAAGGATGCATATAGCCATTGCTGGAAACATTGGGGCAGGTAAGACTAGTCTGACGGAACTATTACACAAACACTATGGATGGGACGCGCTCTATGAGGATGTTGTTGAGAATCCGTATTTAGATGATTTTTACGCTGAGATGGAACGCTGGTCATTCAATCTCCAAATTTACTTTTTAAATAGTCGCTTTAGACAAATTCTAGATATTCAAAAAAACGGGAATGACGTTGTTCAGGATCGCTCCATTTATGAAGATGCACATATTTTTGCGCCCAACCTTCATGCTATGGGACTGATGACACACCGAGATTTTAGTAATTATACATCTGTGTTTGAGCTGATGGAATCTTTGGTCAAAGGGCCCGATTTGATGATTTACCTCAGAAGTTCCATTTCTAATTTAGTATCCCAAATTCACAAGCGCGGAAGAGAATACGAAAATTCAATTAGCATTGAGTATTTGAGTCGATTAAATGAACGCTATGAAGCTTGGGTAGATACCTACGACAAAGGGAAACTGCTCATACTTGATGTAGATGCACTTAATTTTGTGGACAACAAAGAAGACTTTGGTGTGGTAGTAGAAAAAATAGATGCCGAACTAAGCGGGCTTTTTACTACTTCGTAACGCCAAGCTCGCCTTCAGCAGTAGTAATGGCTTCTTGTACTTCGGTAACCGTACCTTCGAATACCTTTACTTGTTCCACTTCCTGACCATCTTGATTAGTAACAACTGTTAGGGTGCCTTTGGCCATCCCTTCATCGTTGCGCTCCATTTGTACTTCTACGTGAAGCACATCATCTGAGCTGTGGCCATTACCCAATAGCGGTGCCATCACCAGACCGATTAGGCAAGTAAGTTTAATCAAAATATTCATGGAAGGACCTGAAGTATCTTTAAATGGATCACCAACCGTATCGCCAGTTACCGCAGCTTTGTGCGCTTCACTTCCTTTATACGTCATTTCTCCATCAATCTCTACTCCGGCTTCAAATGATTTTTTAGCGTTGTCCCAAGCACCACCGGCGTTATTTTGGAAAATAGCCCACATAACCCCAGAAACACAAACACCTGCCATATAACCACCCAATGGTTCAGCACCAAACAACAGGCCAATAAAAATGGGGGTGATAATGGTAATCAATCCGGGCAACAACATTTCTTTGAGTGCAGCCTTAGTAGAAATGTCCACACATTTGGCGTATTCTGGCTTTCCCTTTCCCTCTAGGATACCGGGAATTTCTTTAAACTGACGTCTAACTTCTTGAACCATTTCCATAGCTGCTTTACCAACAGATTGCATGGCAAGGGCAGAAAATACAACAGGAATCATACCACCTACAAATAACATAGCCAACACATCAGCTTTGAAAATATTAATGCCATCTATCCCCGTAAAGGTTACATAGGCAGCGAATAATGCCAAGGCAGTAAGTGCGGCTGATGCAATAGCAAAGCCTTTGCCAACAGCAGCAGTTGTATTTCCAACCGAGTCCAAAATATCGGTACGCTCACGAACTTGTGGTTCCAATTCACTCATTTCAGCCACACCACCTGCATTATCGGCAATGGGTCCAAAAGCATCAATAGCTAGCTGCATGGCAGTAGTCGCCATCATGGCAGATGCCGCAAGCGCAACACCATAAAAGCCAGCTAAAGCGTACGAACCATAAATCGCAGCAGCAAATAAAATAACAGATGAAAATGTTGATTTCATTCCTACAGCTAATCCAGCAATAATGTTAGTAGCAGCACCTGTAGAACTATTTTGAACGATGTCCATTACAGGTTTTTTACCCAGAGAAGTGTAATAAGCGGTAACCATGGATATTAACGCACCTACAGCTAATCCAATACAGGCTGCAAAAAACACGTTAATGGATGGAACACCGACAACACCTTCTCCGAAAAAGCTCATGTATAGCTCATCTTCAAGCATCCAGTCGATAAGGAACCAACTGGCTACTAAAGTTAATAAAATTGCGGCCCAATTACCTGTATCTAGGGCACTTTGAACCTTGGATTCTTTGGCGTCATTTGATTTAATACGAACAAAAAAGGTGCCTACAATAGATGCCAAAACGCCTACACCTGCAATAACAAGTGGTAACAAAATGGGGCCCATACCTTCAAAAGAGGTTAAGGCAACACCCAAATCCAACATATCTTTTACTACATAGTTTCCTAAAACCATTGCTGCCAAAACAGTTGCCACATAAGAGCCAAATAAATCAGCGCCCATACCAGCCACATCGCCAACGTTATCCCCAACATTATCGGCAATAGTTGCTGGATTACGCGGATCGTCTTCCGGAATTCCAGCCTCTACTTTACCAACAAGGTCAGCACCTACATCAGCTGCCTTGGTGTAAATACCTCCACCCACGCGGGCAAATAAGGCAATAGATTCCGCTCCTAAAGAGAATCCTGCAAGCGTTTCCAATACGATGGTCATGTTCGAATAAAAACTTCCTTCTTGGCCCATAAATTGACCAATAAAAAACAAAAACAGCAAACTAAGTCCCAAAACGGCAAGTCCAGCAACACCAAGACCCATAACCGTGCCTCCATTAAATGAAACGTTTAATGCTTTCGGCAGACTGGTTTTCGCTGCTTCAGCTGTTCGCGCATTTGCATCTGTAGCGATACGCATTCCTATATTCCCTGCAAAGGCACTAAAGAAAGCACCAAGAATAAATGCAGGAACTATCATCCAATGGGTAGATTCAACTAAAGTAGAGATGAAGTATAACGCAACGGAAGCGCCAACAACAAAAAAAGATAGAAGTCGATATTCTGCTCCTAAAAATGCAAGTGCTCCTTCTTTAATAGCGCTTGATATTTCGATCATTTTTGCGTCTCCTGCGGCTTGCTTACGGACCCACTGGGCTTTGATAACCATAACTATTAAGCCTAAAACGGCAAGGACTATTGGTAGATAAAAAACAAATGAAATCATAAAATGTATGCTTGGTGATTAGTTCAAAACTTGATGGACGGCACGTACAACATCCTCGTGATTCGGCAGCCATTCGGCTAATAAAACAGGAGAGTATGGTGCGGGTGTGTCAGCCGTGTTGATTTTTTGAATAGGTGCATCCAAATAATCGAATGCCTGATTTTGTACTTGATACGTAATTTCTGTCGAAATGTTACCGAACGGCCATGATTCCTCTAGGATAACCAATCGGTTGGTTTTTTTAACCGATTCAATAATGGCATTAATGTCCAAAGGACGAATGGTACGTAAATCGATTAACTCGACTGAGATGTTTTCTTTGGCTAATTGGTCAGCAGCTTTTTGTGCCTCCTTGAAAATTTTACCAAACGAAACTAAGGTAACATCAGTACCGGTTTGTTTGATTTCAGCTACGCCGATAGGCAAAATGTACTCTCCTTCGGGAACCTCCCCTTTGTCGCCATACATTTGTTCAGACTCCATAAAAATAACAGGGTCATCGTCGCGGATAGCTGCCTTAAGTAATCCTTTTGCATCATAGGGATTTGAAGGAACTATCACTTTAAGCCCAGGGCAATTGGCGTACCAGCTCTCAAAAGCCTGAGAATGCGTAGCAGCTAACTGGCCTGCTGAAGCTGTTGGTCCGCGAAAAACAATGGGGCAAGGAAATTGACCACCAGACATCTGGCGAATCTTTGCCGCATTATTGATGATTTGATCAATACCAACCAAAGCAAAGTTAAACGTCATAAATTCAATAATAGGTCGATTACCAGTCATGGTAGAACCCACCCCTATACCAGCAAATCCCAATTCCGATATGGGCGTATCGACAACACGCTTTTCGCCAAACTCGTCAAGCATACCTTTTGAGGCTTTGTATGCGCCATTGTATTCGGCAACCTCTTCACCCATTAGGTAAATACTGTCGTCTAAACGCATTTCCTCTGTCATGGCTTCACAAATAGCTTCTCTGAATTGAATTGTTCTCATAGCTGATTTAAGTCGCGCAAAAATAGCAATAAATTACCCAACCTACAAAAGTGAATTTGTAAGTAAATTACTATGCGTGCATAATAAAATTATTTTTTTTATTACCTTTGTTTTAAATACAACGCCCATGAATATTTTAGTGTGTATTAGTCATGTACCTGATACTACATCCAAGATAAATTTCACAGAAAGTGATACCAAGTTTGACACTACTGGTGTACAGTTTATCATCAACCCAAATGATGAATTTGGCCTAACACGTGCCATTTGGTTTAAGGAAAAAATTGGTGCCCAAGTGCATGTTATTCACGTGGGTACTTCAGCTGCAGACCCTACACTGCGCAAGTGTTTAGCCATTGGTGCAGATAAGGCCTATAGAATTGATGCTCCGGCCACGGATGGTTCGGCGGTTGCTAATGAGTTAGCTGCTTTTGCAAAAGACCATGCCTACGATTTAATTATTGCCGGTAGAGAATCCATTGATTACAATGGAGCCATGGTGCCTGGTATGTTAAGTGCACTTTTAGACATGCCTTTTGTGCCCAATTGTGTTGGCCTAACTATTGACAATGGAATGGCTACTGCAGAACGTGAAATTGACGGAGGGCGCGAACAGCTTAAAGCGCATCTTCCTATAGTAATTGGCGCCCAGAAAGGCTTGGTAGAGGAGTCTGACTTGCGTATTCCCAACATGCGTGGAATTATGCAGGCGCGTCAAAAGCCTTTTGAGGTTGTTCCTTCACAAGGTGCAGAGGCCAAAACCAAGGATGTATCTTTTGAAAAGCCGGCACCAAAAGCAGCCGTAAAACTGATCCCAGCTGATGATATAGATCAGTTAATCGAATTATTACACAAAGAAGCTAAAGTTATTTAATACCATGTCTGTACTTGTATTTATAGAAACCGAAAACAATACACTAAAGCGTAACGCTGCCGAAGTTGCCTCCTATGGCGTTGCTTTAGCAACGTTGTTAAACACGAGCTGTAAGGCCATTGTCTTTCATGCTACTAATCCCGAAACGCTTGGCCAATTTGGCATCAAAGAAGTAACGCTGGTAAGCGATGCACCCACACATTTTGATGCGCATGCCTATGCTGAAATCGTTGCTGAACATGCCCAGAAAAATGAGTTTTCACAAGTTGTTGTCAGCAGTAGCGCTGATGCAAAATATTTGGCTCCAATTTTAGCTGTCAAACTTCAAGCGGCCTATGTGCCCAATGTAGTAAACCTGCCACAAAGCACTACACCATTAAGCTATAAACGTGCTGCTTTTACTAATAAAGCATTTGCCTATTCAGAAGTGCTTGCAGCAAATTCTGTAATTGGAGTGAGTAATAACTCATTTGGTGTCGTGGAAAAAAATGAACGCTGTGCGGTAGTACCAAGCTCATCTGCAAGCCCAAGCACTAAATTGGAGCAACTCAGCATTGAAAAAGTTACCGGCATAGCTACAATCGCAGATGCAGATGTTGTGGTTTCTGGTGGTAGAGGATTAAAGGGGCCTGAAAACTGGCATTTAGTTGAAGCCTTAGCAGATGTTTTGGGGGCAGCTACTGCTTGTTCAAAGCCTGTTTCTGATATGGGCTGGAGATCTCATGACGAACATGTTGGTCAAACAGGAAAACCTGTATCTACTAATTTGTATATCGCTATTGGAATATCAGGAGCCATTCAACATTTGGCTGGAGTTAATTCTTCTAAAGTTAAAGTAGTCATCAACAACGATCCAGAAGCTCCTTTTTTTAAAGCTGCAGATTATGGAGTAGTCGGCGATGCGTTCGAGGTGGTGCCAAAATTGACGCAAAAGTTGAAAGAATTTAAAGCGTAGTAATAATCGCATTATTTCGTACATTTAAATTCAATTTTTTAAACAATGAGTTTAATTGAACTACGCGTAAATCGTATCTCGTATAGCCAAAACCAAAGCGGTGCCTATGCCATGATTTTAGATGAAATTAAAGGCAAGCGGAAACTCCCCGTGGTCATTGGTGAGTTTGAGGCGCAATCCATTGCTGTTGCCTTGGACAAAGAAATAAAACCACACAGACCGTTTACGCATGATTTATTTAAAAATTTTGCCTTTCGCTTTGATATAGCCATCAAACGGGTAATCATCACAAAGCTGGTAGACGGCGTGTTTTATTCAAGCCTAATTTGTGAACGGGACAAAATCGAAGAGATTATTGATTCCAGAACTTCAGATGCTATTTCTTTAGCTTTGCGTTTTCAGGCGCCTATTTACACACACGAACACGTTTTGGAAAAAGCTGGAATTGTTTTAGACAAAGATGATGTTCCACAAAAAGGAAGTTTGATTGATGAAATTTCTGAACCCGAGTTCAAAGATTTATCTATACAAGAGCTTGAGCGCGCCATTAAAAAAGCCGTAAAAAACGAAGATTACGAAAAAGCTGCGCAACTTCGTGATGAAATCTCGAAACGCGATACGAACAAATGATCACAAACTTTTTTTTAGCCCTGGAGCCCATCATACAACATCAGGGAATAACTACCACTGGCTTGCTTCAAGGTATGCTTGGAATAATCAGTATTTTGGCTATCGCCTATCTATTTAGTGCTAGCAAAAAATCAATTGCTTGGCGTACCGTATTGATCGGGGTCGGCCTTCAACTAGTCCTGGCTGTAGGTATACTTAAAATTGGCTGGGTTCAAAGCGTTTTTTCGGCTATTGGCCAAGTGTTTGTCAACATTCTCGACTTCACCGCGGCTGGAAGCACCTTTTTGTTTGGAGATTTAATGAATGCCGATAGTTATGGGTTTATTTTTGTCTTTCAAATTTTACCCACTATTATTTTCTTTGCTGCGCTTACCTCTTTGCTTTTTTATCTAGGTATTTTGCAGTTCTTGGTTCGTATTTTGGCAAAAGCAACTACTAAGTTACTGCGAATTTCGGGTGCTGAAAGCTTGTCCGTAATTGGCAATATATTCCTTGGACAGACAGAGGCGCCCTTACTTATAAAAGCCTATCTGGCAAAAATGAATAAATCAGAAATACTTCTTGTCATGGTTGGTGGAATGGCAACAGTAGCTGGTGGAGTTCTTGCTGCTTACATTGGTTTTTTGGGTGGTGATGATCCGGAACTCCGATTGGCTTTTGCAAAACATTTGTTGGCAGCCTCCGTTATGGCAGCTCCCGGGGCGATCGTGATTGCCAAAATATTATTCCCCCAGACAGAACCAATTAGCCAGGAAACAACTGTATCGACACAAGAAGTTGGAAGCAATGCACTAGACGCAATTGCAAATGGAACCTTAGAAGGTGTTAAGCTTGCCGCTAATATCGGTGGCATGTTATTGGTTTTTGTCGCCTTTATTGCAATGGCAAATGGCATTTTATTTGAGCTTGGATCACTCACCAACCTAAACGATTGGTTCTCAAGCTGGTCTCCCTACGAGGCCTTGTCCATTGAGTCTATTTTAGGAACCCTCTTCGCTCCCTTAATGTGGCTTATTGGCGTACCTTGGAATGACTTACTTCCCATGGGACAATTATTGGGAATAAAGCTGGCGGCAAGTGAGTTTGTCGGATATATCCAACTGGCTGAGCTTAAAAATGCAGCAAACCAAATTCATTTTACCTACGATAAGTCGATAGTTATGGCCACCTATATGTTGTGTGGTTTTGCCAATTTTGCGTCCATTGGAATTCAAATTGGGGGTATTGGTGGGCTTGCTCCAAATCAACGAAAAAACCTTTCACGCTTTGGTTTTCGCGCTGTTTTAGGAGGTACGCTAGCGTCTTTATTGTCGGCAACTTTGGTTGGGGCGTTATTGGGATAACCGTTGAAAACCTTTTGAAAAAGTCTTTGCAGCATTGCGTGAGATGTGTTTCAAGATTTTATTTTTACAAAAACAATAGATGCAACAGTATTTAGATTTGGTACGACGTGCGCTCAGCGAAGGTGCCGTCAAAGAGGACAGAACCGGAACCGGAACTCGTAGTGTTTTTGGTCACCAAATGCGCTTTGACTTATCCGATGGCTTTCCATTAGTAACGACCAAAAAAATACACCTTAAGTCTGTTATTCACGAACTTTTGTGGTTTATCAAAGGTGATACAAACATTGACTACCTCACACAAAATGGTGTGCGCATCTGGAATGAATGGGCAGATGAAAACGGAAATTTAGGCCCCGTTTATGGTCATCAATGGCGAAATTGGAATAGCGAAGATATTGACCAACTTGCAAATGTTATCGACACGCTAAAAAATAACCCCGACAGTAGAAGGATGTTGGTCTCAGCATGGAACCCGAGTGTGTTACCAGATACATCTAAAACCTTTAGCGAAAATGTAGCCAATGACAAGGCAGCGCTTCCGCCATGTCATGCTTTTTTTCAGTTTTATGTGGCTAACGGAAAACTGTCATGCCAGTTGTATCAACGAAGTGCTGATATTTTCTTGGGAGTCCCGTTTAATATTGCTTCCTATGCCTTGCTAACGGAAATGTTGGCTCAAGTATGTGGATACCAAGCAGGTGAGTTTATTCACACCTTAGGCGATGCACATATCTACACCAACCACATGGAACAAGTTGCCTTACAACTTAGCAGGACCCCAAAACCACTTCCGACACTGAAGCTAAATCCAAAAATTACAGATTTATTTGCTTTCTGCGCAGAAGATATTGAAATACTTAACTACGATCCGCATCCTGGAATTAAGGGTGCTGTGGCCGTATAAAATACTCCAAATGTTTGGTACAAAAAAACAAAAGACAGCCATTAATCCAGGACAAGTAGCCTTAGTGGAACACGCGCAAATGCGAATTGCCCAAAAGCGAAGGTTTCACACACACTTATTGCTTTCCTTGTTTCTAATTTTCTTTGCCTTAATACTAAACTTTGCATTTGATTACAAAGCGGAGTTTAAGCCATTCAATACACATTGGTCTTTTGCCTTAGGATCGTTATTGATTCTTATTCTTATTGTTCACTTTTTTAAGGTGTTTTTGTTCCATTCATTTATGGGAAAAGCTTGGGAACTAGAGCAAATGGAGTTTTTGCTGGAAAAACAAGCAGTAAAAGTGGAAAAATTAAAACGTGCAATGGACAAAGAAGCAGCGCTCAAAGCAACGGCTGAATGGCAACGTGAAAGCCAAAAACAAAACATAACCATGATTGCCGCTGCGGCTGAAAATGACGCCCTTGGAAAAGACAATCAACTCATATGGCATTTGTCAGATGACCTCAAGCATTTTAAAAACTTAACAAAAGGGCATCATGTGCTCATGGGGCGAAAAACCTTCGAATCCATGCCAAAAGCATTACCCAATCGTACAAATGTGGTGATCACCCGTCAAAAGGATTACACAGCAAAAGACGCTACCGTCGTTCATTCACTTGAAGCAGCTATCGCCTTAGCGCAAGAAGATGAGCGTCCATTTATCATTGGTGGAGGCGAAATTTATCGTCAAGGGCTTGCTTATGCCGATTGTATTGAGCTTACACGGGTACACGAAGACTTTGAAGCCGACACCTTTTTTCCAAAGATTGATAGCGCTGTTTGGCAAGAGGTATGGCGTGAAAACCACGATAAAGACGAAAAACATAAACACGCATTTTCTTTTATTAGATATCAAAAAATAAAGGCATGAACGTAGCTTTATTCCCTGGGCAAGGTGCCCAATTTGTTGGTATGGGCAAAGACCTATTTGACAAATATCCCCTGGCCAAGGAACGATTTAATGAGGCCAATAAACTGTTGGGCTTCTCTATTTCCGATATTATGTTTGATGGAGATGCGTCTGCACTTAAAGAGACCAAGGTTACCCAACCAGCCATTTTTCTGCATTCCGTCATCAGCTATGAACTGGCAAAAAAATCAAGTCCCGATATGGCAGCAGGCCACTCTCTGGGCGAATTTTCTGCCCTTACCGCTTGCGGTGCTTTGTCTTTTGAAGACGGGCTTTTGCTCGTATCTAAACGGGCACAATCCATGCAAGCCGCTTGCGATGTAACCAAAGGAACCATGGCAGCCGTGTTGGCATTGGCAGACGATGTGGTGGAGCAAGTGTGTCAAGACGTGGACGGTATTGTAGTGGCAGCCAATTATAATTGCCCAGGGCAACTGGTTATTTCGGGTGCTTTTCCTGCAGTAGAAGCCGCTTGTGAAGTACTAAAAGAAAAAGGTGCTAAGCGCGCACTGCTACTTCCTGTGGGTGGTGCTTTCCACTCACCGCTTATGGAGCCTGCACAAGAAGAATTGGCAAAAGCCATTTTGGAAACCAACTTCAACACGCCAAACTGTCCCATTTACCAAAATGTAACGGCTGCGCCTACACAAGATGCAGAACGCATTAAAGAGAATTTAATCGCACAACTTACAGGTCCGGTAAAGTGGACACAAACCATAAAACAAATGCGCGAAGACGGCGCAAGTTTGTTTACGGAATACGGCCCAGGCAATGTGCTACAAGGGTTGGTCAAAAAAATAGATCGGGAGGCAGAAGTGCAGTCCGCCCTATTGGATTAATCCAAAAATGAACGAATAGTTGTACAAATAAATTGGATTTGTTCCTCATCCAATTCACTGTGCATCGGCAACGAGATTACCTGATCGACTAACTGATTGGTAACCACAAAGTCTTTCTCTAAATAACGACTATCGGCGTATGCCTTTTGTAAGTGCAAGGGAATGGGATAATACACTCCACAAGGAATATCATTTTGCTGTAAATGCTGCACAAGCGCATCACGGTCAGCACCTACTATTTTAAGCGTATATTGATGATATACATGCGAATCGCAATCTCCAGAAGTTACTGGTGTTTCTATTTTGGCATGCCCATGTAACAATTGGGTGTAACGAATGGCTGCCCATTTTCGACGCTCGTTGTAAAAATCAAGGAGTTTTAACTTTTCATTTAGCACTACGGCTTGCAGGCTATCCAGTCTAGAATTTACGCCTACCACGTCATGATGATAGCGTTTGTACATACCGTGATTAACGACGCCCCGAAGGGCATGTGCCAAATCATCATCATTGGTAAAAATGGCACCTCCATCGCCATAGCAGCCAAGATTTTTTGAAGGAAAAAAAGAAGTCGATCCCACATGGCCTATGCCTCCAGTCTTTACCCTATTACCTTGCTTATCTGTAAATGTTGAACCAATGCCTTGTGCATTATCTTCAATGACGTATAAGTTATGTGCTGTAGCTATATCCATAATCCGATTCATATCAGCTGCCTGTCCAAAAAGGTGTACGGGTACTATAGCTTTTGTTTTGGGTGTAATCGCTTTTTCAATGGCATCTGGATCAATATTGAAGGTATCTGGGAGCACATCAACCAAAACAGGCGTGAGTCCCAACAAGGCAATGACCTCCACAGTTGCAGCAAAGGTAAAGTCGGCGGTAATCACCTCATCGCCGGGTTTTAGTCCTAATCCCATCATGGCTATTTGCAGCGCGTCGGTGCCGTTGGCACATGGAATTACATGCTTTAGTCCCAGATAAGCTTCAAGCTTGGCTTGGAAATCCTTGACGGCTGGGCCATTGATAAACTGAGCCGTTGAAAGCACTTCTTGGATACCAGCATCCACCTTAGGTTTGATGAATTGGTACTGGGTCTGTAAGTCGACCATTTGTATTTTTCGCATCACAAATTTTTGATGTGCCAAAATTACAAAAAACATATAGCTCTTATCGAAATAAGTATCTTTGGCAGATGCCGTTGCTCTATTCCTTTCTTATATCTATTGCTAAGGCATTTACACCTATGCTTTTTACCTCAACTAAGGCAAAGGCATTTTTTTTGGGTCGTAAAAAGTTATGGAAGCAGCTAGAAGCTATACCGCCAAATAAAAAAGTGGTCTGGATGCATTGCGCCTCACTAGGCGAATACGAGCAAGGATTACCCGTACTTTCAGAACTTAAAAACAAGCACCCCAACTACTTCTATTTGGTCACTTTTTTCTCCACATCAGGTTACCAGGTGCGCAAACATCATAGCATAGCCACTCTGACCACTTACCTACCTTGGGACACCAAGACAGATGTGAAACGTTTTATAGCCTTGGTAAATCCTTCTATGGCATTATTTGTCAAGTATGAGTTTTGGCCGAATCTTATTCGTGAAGTACAACGAAAACACATTCCACTATTTTTGATTTCTGGACTATTCCGAAAGCATCAAATCTTCTTTAAACCATGGGGTGTAAGCTATCGAAAACTTCTGTACGAATTTACTCATTTATTTGTGCAAAATGAAGCATCACTTAAGCTGATGCAAAGCATTGGAGTGCAACAAGTGAGTGTTTCGGGCGATACCCGATTTGACCGCGTGGGCGTATCCAAAAAACCGCTTAGGTTTATGCACACTTTTGTTGGTGCACGTAAATGTATTGTGGCGGGCAGTACCTGGCCTGAAGATGAGGTGCTTTTGGCAGAAGCGATTAGGCAAACCCCTAAAGATTGGTGTTGGCTTATTGCCCCACACGAAATGCACGAAGAAAAACTAAATCATCTGATGAAGCAACTCCCAAAAGGAAGTCTGCGCTATACCCAAAGTAGCGAGGCAGCATTGGTTCATTGTCCTGTTTTGGTACTAGACACAGTAGGGGTATTGAATAGGTGCTATGGTTATGGTACACTTGCCTATATTGGGGGTGGTATGGGTACTGCTGGACTGCACAATATTTTGGAGCCTGCAGCCGAGGGTATTCCTATTGTGATTGGCAAAAACTACCACAAATTCCCCGAAGCAAAAGACTTAATCACACAAGGAGGAGTTATTTCTGTTGACTCAGTTGATTCCTGTACGCAGACATATAGCTTATTGATGGAGAATAGAGAACTGCGCAAAACAAAAGGAACCACCAATAAAAACTATGTGCTAACACATAAAGGAGCCACAGAAAAAACCTTAAGTCTCCTAAATCACATGTTGTGAGTTTTGTACGTCATAACTGTTTTTTTCAAATATGTTTTTTTTGCAAATTTTTATTTTTGATATAAGAATAAAAAGGGTGAAAAAATATTTATTTGTTAGTGAATTGTTTTTTTTTATTAATTTTATCGAACAATTATAAAACTAAAAAATGAAAAATATAATTACTATACTAACAGTACTAATTTCAATTACTGCATTTGCACAAATTGAAAAACCTAGCGAAGGAACCATTTATGAGGTTATGTTTATGCCTAATCTTGATGGAGCCGATATGTTTTCACTTAATGATCCGTTAGAAGGTCATATTATGAGAAGGACATTTAATGACGCCAACTCAGTAACTCGATGGAAAGCTCATTTTTCTTTTGCGTCAATTGATGGAGCAGATGATGACAACATGGTGCTTGGGTTACAATATGGTAAAGAAAAGCATCACGATGGATCATCTAGGCTAGCTACTTACACTGGTTGGCAAGCTGGTTTTTTATATGCTGATATTAATGGAGATGACAGTACTGCTTTATCTGGTGGCTTATTTGTTGGTGCAAATTATTACATAGCAAATAATCTATACATCGGTACTGAAATAGATTACACCTTAGCTGTTGGTGAAGATACAGTAGCAATAAGTCCAGGAATTAACGGTATGTTGACCCTTGGCTGGAAGATGTAACTGAACTATTTATAGTTAATTTAAAAACCCCAACATAACTGTTGGGGTTTTTTTGTGCGGGTGAAGGGACTCGAACCCCCACGCCGTGAAGCACTAGATCCTAAATCTAGCGTGTCTACCAATTTCACCACACCCGCTTTGGGACGGCAAATATAAGGATGTTTACCTAATTCAAAACCACTTTCTTATCGTATAAGTATTTTATACCTTAGTTGCTTATTCAAATCCCTATGTCAACTTTTTCAACATACGTCCAAGAACACAAAAATCGCTTCATAGAAGAACTGTTTTCGCTAATCCGTATTCCTTCCATTAGCGCAGATTCTACCTACATCCCAGAGATGCAAAAAGCGGCCACGTCCGTGCAAGAAGCCCTCATACAAGCTGGCTGTACACATGCCGAACTGTGTCCTACAGAAGGCTTTCCCATTGTTTATGGCGAAAAAATAATCGATGCGTCCCTACCCACTGTTCTGGTGTACGGGCATTACGACGTACAACCACCAGATCCACTAGACCTTTGGGACAACGACCCTTTTGATCCTGTGATTAAAAAAACAGCCCTTCACCCCGAAGGTGCCATATTTGCACGTGGTGCCTGTGACGACAAAGGCCAAATGTTTATGCACATCAAAGCACTAGAGGTCATGGAGCAAAATGGCGGACTACCCTGCAACATCAAGTTTATGATTGAAGGCGAAGAAGAAGTGGGCAGCGATAACCTAGAACACTTTGTGCGTGCCAATTCCGAAAAGCTGGCCAATGACGTTATTTTGATATCCGATACGGGAATGCTAGCAAACGACTTGCCATCCATTACCACCGGACTGCGTGGTATGAGCTATGTGGAAGTGGAAGTAACGGGGCCTAATCGGGACTTACACTCTGGCCTATACGGCGGAGCCGTGGCAAATCCCATCAATATACTTACCCAGATGATCGCTTCGTTACACGATGAAAATAACCACATTACCATACCTGGTTTTTACGATAAGGTAGCTGAACTAAGTGCGTCTGAACGCGAAGAAATGGGTAAAATTCCCTTCTCTCTTGAAGCCTATAAAGAAGCGTTGGATATAGCAGCAGTACATGGCGAAAGAGGCTATACCACCAACGAGCGAAAATCCATTCGCCCATCATTAGATGTCAATGGTATATGGGGAGGCTATACGGGTGAAGGCGCAAAAACGGTAATTGCCAGCAAAGCCTATGCAAAAATTTCCATGCGATTGGTACCCGATCAACGTTCTGAAGAAATCACTGCACTCTTTACGGAGCATTTTACCGCATTAGCACCAGAAGGCGTTAAGGTAAAAATAACCCCACACCACGGAGGTGAAGCTTATGTAATGCACCCCGATGGATTGGAGTTTCAGGCAGCAAGTAAAGCTTATGTGGAAACCTTTGGAAAAGCACCTCTCCCCGTTCGAGATGGGGGTAGTATCCCTATTGTGGCATTGTTTGAAGAAACGTTAAACAGCAAGACTGTTCTAATGGGCTTTGGACTAGACAGCGATGCCATTCACTCGCCAAACGAACACTTTGGTGTGTTTAATTTTATACGTGGTATCGAAACAATTCCTCACTTTTACAAGCACTTTACTGCTTTGCTTCAAGCAAATCAATAAGAAACAGATCAGCAGAAATACCGTCGGCAAGAAAGGCTCCTTTTCGAGTTGTTTTGAGAGAATTATCCTCAACGTAAAGCAAACCCTCATTGACAAATCGTGATGCTTGCGCTTCTAAATGAGTACGATATCTGTTCCCCAATTGCGCTTCTAGTTGTGTAAGTGAAACACCCCATGAGGCGCGAAGGCCAATCATAATCGCCTCATTAAATCGATCAATAACGCCTAGTTTCTCTACGGTTTGGGGTAATTCGCCTTGACCGATTGATTTCATATATTGAGCATTATTACTCACGTTCCAGTACCGATGTGATCCGTTAAATCCATGTGCCGATGGACCAATACCCAAATAATGTTTGCCTTTCCAGTAAGCAGTATTATTTTTTGAGTGAAATCCTGGCTTACCAAAACTAGACAGCTCGTAATGGTCGTATCCTTGTTGGGTGAGTGTATCGAGCAAATACAAAAATTGAGCCTCAACTTCTGTCTCATCCAATAATGAAACAACCCCCTTAGCTACAAAGCGCTCCAGTGCCGTTTTGGGTTCTAGTGTTAGGGCATAAGAAGATATATGTGGTACATCTAGCTTTAAAGCCGTTTCTAAGTTTTCTTGCCAGTCAGCAAAGGTGGTGTGTGGTGTGCCAAACAATAGGTCAATGGATATGTTTTCAAAAAGTTCTTGTGCCCAAATCACCGCTTGTACGGCTTGTTTGCCATTGTGAGCACGATTCATCAAGGTCAGCTCTTTGTCATGAAAAGATTGTATGCCAATAGACAAACGATTGATTCCTGCTTCTTTAAGAGCTTTTAAATATGCAGGGCTTAGATCGTCAGGGTTGGCTTCAAGCGTAATCTCGGGTGATGCAACCACCTTGAACTGTGCATAGACCTCCGCTATAAGTAAGCTTATATGGGCAGCCGTGAGCATAGAGGGCGTTCCGCCACCAAAATAAATGGTCTGAATAGGAAGTGTCGCTTCCCCTTGTCGCATAATTAATTCTTGAATTAATGAGCCAACCATATCGTCCATATACTTGGTGCTTATAGAGAAATGAAAATTACAGTAGTGACAAGCCTTTCGACAAAAAGGAATATGGAAGTAAATCCCAGACATGATTATTTCTTTATGCGGTGTGCTTCTTGTTTTACAAAAGAAGCCCAGCCCGAGTAGTTTGAATCAGTTTGTTGCGCTGGATTATAGTAGTGACACAATGCTGCGGCAAGTCCATCTGTGGCATCTAGGTTCTTGGGAAGCTCTTTTAAAGAAAGAATCTGTTGCAACATTTTAGCTACTTGCTCTTTTGATGCATTTCCATTTCCCGTAATAGCCATTTTTATTTTTCTTGGTGAATATTCAAAAACTGATAAGTTATGGGCAATGCCTGCGGCTATAGCAACTCCTTGGGCACGTCCTAGCTTCAACATCGATTGAACGTTTTTACCAAAAAAAGGGGCCTCCAAAGCCATCTCATCAGGCTTGAATGTTTCGATAAGTTCCGAAGTACGGGTATAGATATGGCCCAAGCGAATGTAATGGTTGTCGTATTTGCTTAATTTAAGCTCATTTAATTGAAGGCAGCTCAGTTTTTTACCCTCAATTTTGATGATACCAAAGCCCATAATGGTGGTCCCAGGATCTACGCCTAAAATAATTCGCGATTGGCTCATGCGTAAAAATAGGCAATAAAAGCTATTTGGTCACGGAAACTGCAAGAGACCAGCGTACTTCTACTGGGATTTCCAAATTCGTTTTAACTGCGGGCTGAAGCGGTGGCAAGGAAGCTAATGTTTTCGAAACCTCCGGCAAGACAAGCGCAGACAGCAGTGTATCTGATTCCTTTTGCAAACCAACTACATAAACAATTCCGAGGGTATCAACTTTTAAGGTGAAAAATAAGGTGTCTGTTCCTTTGGGAAAACTAGATGCCATTGGAACTAATTTATCGGTTAATTTGTCTTGAAGTACTTGAGTAAAGCATGTCCAATTAGCTAGTGCATCTTCTTGAGGGCAGTCTGAATAAAGTGGCGGTTCGTCCAAGTCTGTCCACTGGATGCTTGGTGGGGGTGTTTTAGGCTTTGGTTTGGCGCAGCCAAAACACAAAAAAAACGCCAAAAGAAACACACTAAAAAAATTCATCCCATAAAAGTAAAAAAATAAAAAATGGCGGTCTTGAAAAGCTCTATTAATTTGTATCTTTAACTATATGGATATAGCATTACTTGCGCTTGGAGGGATTCTGATTATGATCGGATTAGCGGGTAGTTTTTTACCTGTAATACCGGGTCCATTAACCAGTTGGTTTGGATTATTAGCACTGCAGTCCACTTCCGTAATTCCACAAGACTGGACATTTTTGGGCTGGACACTGGGCATAGCCTTATTTATCATGGCGCTAGACTATTTAATACCTATTTTGGGAACCAAAGCTATGGGTGGAACTAAAGCGGGTGCCGTAGGCAGTACTATTGGCCTTATTCTAGGTTTATTTTTTATGCCCTTTGGAATTATTTTAGGGCCTTTTATAGGGGCTTATGTTGGAGAACGCAGTAAAAACCCTAACCGAAAAGCAGCATTTAAAGCAGCTATGGGTTCCCTTCTTGGTTTTATGACAGGCGTCGTACTCAAGTTTGTTGTTTCGTTCATCTATTTGGTTTTCTTCGCAACAGATGCAACAAAAGCTTTTTCATCGCTTTTTTCATAAAGAACCAGAGGCAAAAGGAAGCGGGTAGTCTTTCAAATCACAATACTATACTTATCAAAATAAGGCTTAATGCCGTGGACATATGTCCAGCGTCCCGCTTCGGTGGGACATTTTTTTGCTGTAAAATTGAGTTGTAAAACGTTTTACTTCAGGGCTGGTCGGGAAAACCCGACCAACTGTCCTAAGGCGTAGCATAATAATCAAAGCAAAAAATAAACGGTTCCTTGCTACTTCAGAACCTTATGGGCAAAAAAGGTGTCAAGGTGTTACTGAATCAGCAAATCTTCCCTTTAACACAAACAAAATTGCCTGCTTTAAAATTTAGGTAAGTGAAATCTGTCTAAAATGAACAAAAAATGAGGTGAAGTGACCAATTATGCGCTTTAAATGCACATTTAAAGATTAATTTTACCTGTAAGAAATGGCTTACAAAAAGAAGGTTTAATAATAATTATTGCGATTATCCTCTATCTCAAAAGCTTCTTTTACTGC
>JAHEKR010000061.1 GCA_024638225.1 Flavobacteriaceae bacterium | reverse complement strand
TAAGCTTTAACGAGGGGTGGAGGTTTGCCAAAGGAGCTGTAGTTGGTGCATCCGAAATGGATTTTGACGATACTATGTGGCGCAATATAACACTGCCTCACGACTGGGCCATTGAAGGGCCGTTTGACAGCTCGTACAATGCGCGCAGTGGCGGATTGCCCTTTCACGGAATAGGCTGGTACCGTAAACAATTTGATATGCCAGAAGCTGCAAAGGGGAAGCATGTGACGCTTCATTTTGATGGCGCCATGAACAACGCCAAAGTTTGGCTTAACGGAACTCTTGTTGGCGACCGTCCGTACGGCTATATCGGGTTTTCGGTTGATTTAAGTCAACATCTAAACTACGGAGGTTCGAATGTAATTGCCGTGCAGTTGGCACCTGAAGATTTTTCTTCGAGATGGTATCCAGGGGCGGGTATTTATCGAAATACCTGGCTCGAGCTAAACAATGAAATTCATGTTCCCAAATGGGGGACGTTTATCACCACTCCGAGCATTACCCAAGACGAAGCATCGGTACGTGTGTTAACAGAAATCAAAAGTATAGCGGATGCGGACGAAGAAGTGGGCTTACAGACTGTTATTTACGATCCCAACAACAGAGAAGTGGCCAATACCAACAGTATTGTTCAAACCAAAGGGAACACCACAGTGGAAGCAATTCAAACTGCACGTATTGAATCGCCGTTGCTTTGGGATGTAGACACGCCAAACTTGTATACAGCCATGACGACTATTGTGCAAGGGGATAAGGTTCTGGATACGTACAAAACGACTTTTGGCATTAGAACCATCGAATATGGTGCTGATTTTGGCTTTAAACTCAACGAGAAAAAGACGCGTTTTAAAGGGGTATGCTTGCATCATGATTTGGGTCCATTGGGAACAGCTGTAAACAAGCGCGCAACCGAACGCCAGCTTGAAATCATGCAAGAAATGGGTGTCAATGCCATTCGCACAAGCCATAATCCTCCCTCACCCGAGCAAGTCCAACTTTGTGACCAAATGGGTTTGATGATTCAGGTAGAAGCTTTTGATGTTTGGCAAATGGCAAAAGTCAAAAACGATTACAGCAAGCATTTTGACAAATGGCATGAGCGCGATTTACGTGACATGATCCGTACCTTTAGAAATAGTCCTTCTGTGGTTATGTGGAGCATTGGGAACGAGATATTGGAGCAAGCACATAAGACCAAGGGTCGGGAAATCGCCCATAAATTAGCCGATATATGTCGCGATGAAGACAGCACTAGACCAGTCACTGCTGGATTTAATTATTATCCAGCCCCAATAAACAATGGGCTCGCTGAAGCATTGGATGTGGTCGGATGGAATTACAAACCACGAAAGTATGAGGAGGTGGTAGAAAAGCATCCCGACTGGATTGTCTATGGTTCAGAAACCGCCAGTACGGTGAGTAGCCGTGGCACCTATCATTTACCCATTGAAAAGTACGAGAAGCACGAATCCTTGCAAATAACCAGTTACGATTTTATCGGACCACCTTGGGCTTATCCACCCGATATTGAATTTGAAGCATTGGAAAAAACACCAAATAATTTAGGTGAATTTATTTGGACGGGATTTGATTATTTGGGCGAACCGACACCCTATGGGGGTAAAGATAATTCTACAAATGGGTACTGGAATGGCGATTGGCCTGCACGAAGTTCCTATTTTGGTGCTGTGGACCTGTGTGGACTTCCAAAAGACAGGTTTTATTTATATCAAAGTCAATGGACTACCGCTCCCATGGTTCATGTACTGCCGCACTGGAACTGGAAGGGGAAAGAAAACCAAATAATCCCTGTTGTTTCGTACACCAATGCAGAAGAAGTTGAGTTATTTGTCAATGGAAAATCTTTTGGTAAAAAGCGGAAAGGAATGGATAAAGCACCTATCCCCATAAATTTTATTGATTGGGAAGGGGGGCGCTATACAGGCACTTTTATGTCTCCATACCGATTGATGTGGGAAGTACCCTATCAGCCTGGGTCGATTGAGGTTATTGCCTACACCAATGGTGAACGGGTCGCCACAAAGCGTATCCACACAGCCACTAAGCCAGCAAAAATTGAGCTTGTTCCCGACAGGACTGTTCTGAATGCCGATGGCCAGGATATTTCGTTTATTACGGTGCGCATTACAGACAAGGATGGAAATATCTGTCCAAATGCGGACAATTTGGTCAAGTTTTCCGTATCGGATTTGGGAACCATAGCTGCGGTCGGCAATGGAGATCCAGCAACAACGGCAGCTTTTCAGTCAAATAAACGCAAGGCATTTAACGGGCAGTGTATGCTTATGGTAAAAACCACAAAGACATCAGGCTCGATCAAGGTACAAGCTACTTCTGACACCCTTCAAACAGCCTCTGTTTCGTTAACGGTAGAATAATGTTAGGCGTTTTTAAAACGAGCGGTGTATTCCGATGGGGTCATCTTGTATAAGGTTTTAAAAGATTGTGTAAAATATCCAGCAGTATTGAACCCTGTTCGGTGCATGCTTTCTTTGGCGCTAAACCCTTTTTCTAGATATTGTGCAGCAATCTTAAGCCTGTAGTTACGAACAAACTCTGTCGGCTTCAATCCGGTTATCGCCTTGGTCTTGTTGTAAAAAGTGGTTCTACTCATTCCTACATTTTTAGCAAGCATATTGGTGGTAAAGGACGCATTATCGAGATTACGTTCTATTTCTTCAATGACATTCTGAATAAATTGTTCTTCGACTCCATTTACGTCCACTAAACTTGGTTCGAATGGCGCTTTTTTAAACTCTTCGTGTATCCTTTTTCTGTTTTCAAGGAGTGAGCTAAGCTGCATTTTTAGCACATCCATGTTAAAGGGCTTAATCAAATACACATCTGCACCAGCTTGAAGTCCCTTTACTCGAGATTCATTTGTTGTTTTTGCCGAGAGTAGGATGAAGGGGATATGGTTAATTTGCACATCTTTTTTTACTTGCCTACACACTTCCAGCCCATCTATTCCTGGCATCATAATATCGCTGATGATCACGTCTGGAGACTTATCACGGGCAACTTCTAGCCCCTTACTTCCGTTCACACAACTTATGATGGCATATTCATCGCTCAATTCAGAGGCGATATAGTGGTTTATTTCAATATTATCTTCGATAATTAAAAGCACAGGCTTGTTTCCATTTTCGTAGGAAATAACCGCTTCTCTTTCATTTACTTGATCTATTGGCATATCTAGGTTTGTTAAGATAAGCTCTTTGTCATCGATCATTTGTTCGGACGTTAGGTGCGCCGTTCCCAAAGGCAATTTAAGTGTAAATGTACTTCCTTCATTGAGCTTGCTTTTGACCGTTAATGTACCGCCATGTATTTTGGCTAAACTTTGCGAAAAAGACAAGCCTATTCCAACTCCTTGATTTTTTTTGTTTTGGTTATCTGCTTGGTAAAAGCGGTCAAAAATGTTTTTAAGTTCTCTTGGATTGATTCCTGGACCACTGTCTTTTATACTCAGGGCCATATATCCTTCCGGGTATTTTTGGTTTGGATTTTTCAATGCAACGGCGATGGTTATACGTCCACGCTCAGGCGTAAATTTAATGGCATTGGACAATAAATTATGGACAATTTTCTCCAATTTAGTAACATCTATCCAGCCAAAAACTTTCTGTTCTGGAACATGATAATCGAGTGAAATATTTTTTTTATCGGCCAATGAGTTAAACTGTTCACTTATTTTTTTGACGGCGCCAACCACATTTATATGTGCGCAACTCAGAGGTGTTTTTCCTTGCTCTAATTTTCGGAAGTCTAGGAGTTGTTTTGTTAATTTTAAAAGGTAGTCGGCGTTGCGTTGAATGGTGGTGTATGATTTTAGCCGATCATCTTTTTTAAGTGAATCTATTTTATTGATCAGTTTTTCTACAGGTCCAAGTATAAGCGTAAGTGGCGAGCGTAGTTCATGGGATATATTGGTAAAAAATTGAAGTTTTGCAGCATTTAATTCTTTTTCTTTTTCTTTTTCAAGCCGATCAAATTCCAGTTTGCGCTTCCGCCTAATATCGATTAGTGTATACTGCCCAAAGAGGAGCAAAACAATGACAAACAAAACGAAATAAAGTATTTTGGTGAGTGTTGTCCAATACCATGGTGGATTAATCGTAATCTTTAGCGATGCTGGTGCTGCGGACCACGTACCGTTGTTATTACTTCCATAGACATAAAATGTATAATCACCTGCGGGTATATTGGTATAGTTGGCAATTCTAAGGGCTGACGAAGTTTCAATCCACTCTTTATCAAAACCATCCAGTTTGTACCTGTATTTGTTCAGTAAAGGATTGTCGTAATGAAGTGCCGAGAAGCTTAGTGAAAAGTTATTGGCTTTGGCGTCCAAATAAAGATGCTCGGTATGGGTTATGCTTTTTTCTAAGTGTATATCACCGTCAACTATTTCAAGCGGTTTGACTGGTGCATACATTACATTTAGGGCCGTTAATACAGTCTTGGGAGTAGTGTCTGTTACCGTATTGTTATTTGGGGTGAATACATTTATTCCATTAATCCCGCCAAAGACCAATTCGGTATTACGTCGTTTCAGGGCTGAAATTTCACTCATTTCTGGATTTTGTAATTCGCTAGCGAGGTAGGTTTGATAGGTTTCGTTTTTTGGATTAAAAGCGATTAGGCCATTGTTGGTGCCCACCCACAAGATACCATTACTGTCTTCGGTTATAGAATTGATGACATCATCTGGAAAAAGACCATTTTGTCGGTTAAAGCGTTTAAACCCGGTTACCGATCCATCTTGCGTACGAGTCATTTTGTTTAGTCCACCACCTATAGTGCCAATCCAAAGGGTCTTGTCTGCACTTTCAAAAATTTGTAGGGTGTAGTTGCTTCCAATGCTGGTCGCGTCTTCTGGGTTGTGTTGATATGAAACAAATGTACTTTTGGATATATCTGTACTATTCTCGTCCAATTTATTTAGACCATTGTTGGTTGATAGCCATAAAACACCATAACTATCTCTGTAGATATCGCGAATAATCTTTCCAGACAATTGCTTGTTTTCGTTAGGAGAGTCTATAAATGTGAATTTAATATTGGCTCCCTTAGCTGACCATTTTGCCAAACCCAGACCATGACCGTAGTAACCAATCCAGAGTTGTTTTTTCCCTTCACCCAGAACAGAGTGGATAGCTCTGTAAAAAACATTATTACCATCTGTTTGGGGATTGTTGTATTTTTTAAAACGAAATGATTTTGGATCGGTATTTCGGTTTAACAGTAACCTGTTTAGCCCTCCATTTTCTGTTGAAAACCAGAGTATCGAGTTGTTGTTGTCAATAATGTTTTCGGAAATTGAAAAAACTTTCTTTGAACTGAGTCCTCGACTGTCTTTGGCGAATGTAAATGCATGAAAATTCGTATAGTTTTTATTCTTTCGACTTAAATAGCTGAGCCCACCTCCCTCTGTTCCAATCCAGAGGTTTCCAAACTGATCCTCGTGTAAACTCCTGATTTTATTTCCTCCTAAACTGTTCGGGTTGCTGTCCTTGTTAAAGTGACCAAAGCTAAAGGGGTTGTTCGTTTTCTTGTATATACCCCCACCGTTAGTTCCCACCCACAGGTTACCGGTTTTATCTAAACAGATAGATTTAACAGTATTGTTTTTAAGGGTTAGGAAATCTAATGCCTCAAAGT
>JAHEKR010000042.1 GCA_024638225.1 Flavobacteriaceae bacterium | reverse complement strand
TGATGGCGCGCCCCTACTGGTAGGTATTTCAAGAAAATCTATGATTTACAAAACACTAGGCATAACAGCAGGCGAGGCACTAAACGGAACTACTGCCTTGAACAGTATAGCCGTACACAAAGGCGCGCACATATTGCGCGTTCATGACGTAAAACCAGCCATGGAAGTCATTCGACTTTTATCTGCTGGATAACTCCAATACATTAAATACGTACTTTTATAGCATGTTTGACTTTTTAGATTTTAGCCTTCTTGATCTTTTGGATATCGTACTTGTAGCGCTATTGTTGTACTACGCCTATCGTCTTGTCCGTGGAACCGCTGCCATTAATATTTTTGTAGGTATTGTTATTTTGTATCTAATTTGGAAGATTACCGATGCCTTAAACATGGAACTTTTAAGCAATATCCTAGGCGGCTTTATGAGTGTCGGAGTATTTGCTTTAATTGTTGTTTTTCAACAGGAAATCCGAAAGTTATTACTCATGTTGGGCTCCTCTAAGTTTGCCAACAGAAAAGTCATTGGTAGGTATCTGAGTATCTTTGCAACAGAAACTAGCCAGCAAGAATCTGAGTTGGATGTAGATGTGTTGATTGAAAGTCTTGGTGCATTAAAAAAACAAAAAACAGGAGCCCTACTTGTTCTCGAACGGAACAAAAGCTTATCCTTCTTAAAGGCATCAGGCGTAGCCGTTAATATGCAACTTTCTGTTCCTGTAATCGAAAGTATTTTTCACAAAAATGCCCCTTTACATGACGGTGCTGCTATAGTGGAGAATAACTTTATCACGGCTACACGGGTAGTACTTCCAGTAACGGAAAAAAACAATATTCCAAAACGATTTGGATTAAGGCATCGAGCTGCAATAGGCGTGAGTGAAAAAACAGATGCTTTGGTACTTGTCGTTTCTGAAGAAAGAGGCGTAATTAGTTACTACAAAAACGGGGAACGCATTCCTTTTAGTTCCCAGAAAGAACTAAAAAGCATGATTGCAAAAGATATGGTTTAAAGTGCTTTAACTGGAGACAAAAATTGAACCTCATACAGGTTTTTATAATGACCATTTTCTTTTTGCAACAACTCTTTGTGTGTTCCGACTTCTACAATCATCCCTTTTTCAAGAACTATGATTTTATCTGCTTGATGTACCGTTGCCAGCCTGTGCGCAATCACTAGAGATGTTTTCCCCTTGGTAATTTCTTTAGTCGCTTTTTGAATAAGTTGCTCCGCATGCGTATCAATGGATGAAGTGGCTTCATCCAAGACCAAAATTTTGGGCTTAATCATATAGGCACGCAAAAAGGCAATAAGCTGACGCTGACCAGTTGACAACATGCCTCCCCTTTCTTTAACGTTAAAGTTATACCCGTCTGGCAGACTAGAAATAAAACCATGAACGCCAATTTTTTTGGCAGCAGCTATGACATCTTCCTCGCTTATTGATCGATCCCAAAGTGTTATGTTGTTGTAAATAGAATCGGCAAATAGAAAAACATCTTGAAGTACAACACCTACCTGCTTACGCATCCACGCACGTTCGTATTTCTGGATCGGAACGCCATCGAGCGATACGGTTCCAGCATCAATTTCGTAAAAACGACTTAGAATATTAATCAATGTAGATTTGCCTGCTCCTGTTGGGCCTACCACCGCTACTGTCTCACCTGGTTCCATGGTAAAAGAAACTCCTCGCAAAACGGGCTCTTCGCTTTTGTATGAAAAGTGGACCTCGTCGAAAGAGACTGCACCGCTAAGCGAAACATCTTGTAGGGTCCCGTTGTCCTCAATAGTTTCATCCGTATCCAACAATGCCATTACCCTGCGAACAGCTACCATACCCATTTGAATGGTGTTAAATTTATCAGCAATTTGACGCAGTGGTCTAAACAACATTTGTGATAACTGGATAAATAAAAAGATAATCCCTAGCGTCATTCCCGATGAACCAGCAATTACATTGAGTCCCCCAAACCAAACCAACATACCAATAGTTATGGAAGTAGAAAGCTCCGCAATTGGAAAAAAGATCGAATTGTACCAGACTGTTCGCAACCAAGCCTTACGGTGTTTGTTGTTGATTTGCCTAAACGAATCCGCCTCAATTTTTTCACGACCAAAAAGCTGAACAATGCGCATACCCGAGATGCGTTCTTGCACAAAACTATTAAGATTCGCCACTTGACTGCGCACTTCGTCAAAAGCATGCTTCATGGCTTTTTGAAATTTACGTGTAGCAAAAAGGACAAGAGGAAGCACAGCAAATACTATTGCTGACAGCTCCCAACTTACCGAGCACATGACAATCATAACCACAAGCATCTTAAGCAAGTCGGCAATAATCATAAACAAACCTTGACTAAAAATCCCAGAAATAGTTTCTATGTCGCTAACAACCCGAGTGACCAAACGCCCAACAGCAGAGGTGTCAAAATAGGCCATTTTAAACTCAAGCATATGTTTGTAAAGTGTATTACGCAAATCCAAAATAACATGTTGCCCTAGCCAATTGGCATAAAAAATAAACATAAACTGAAAGACTACTTCTAAGATTAAAGCAAGCCCCATTAGCATGATTAAAGTTAGCATTCCATCGTAATCACGTAAAGTGATGTAATCATCAATAGTTACTTTCAATAAATAAGGACTAAGTGTCGAAAATCCTGACAACAAAACTGCCGCCGCTAGCACAAAAATAAATGTGCGCTTGTATGGAACTACAAACGTCATCAGACGCTTAAATAAGTCAAAATCGAGTACTTTACTTTTTGCTTTGGGCTCCATTGGGGTCAAATATAGTGTTTGGGTAGCTTATTTGCGTTAAAAATAATCCATAAGCGGGTGCAGAGCTTCCCGCTTTTGTTCGGTCTTGACTATGTAAGATTTGCTGGACAGCATCAATTGTAGTTTTTCCCACTCCTACATCGAGGAGTGTGCCCACAATCGCACGGACCATATTGCGTAAGAAACGATTTGCGGTAATGTGAAACACCCACAAATTGCTTTGTCTTTCCCAATAAGCAGCCCGAACATCGCAATCAAAAGTCTTGACATCTGTTTTGGATCGTGAAAAACATTTGAAGTTTTGGTGATCCAAAAAAAGTGCTGCCGCCTGATTCATAGCGTCTATATCTAAGGAAGGCTTGAAATAATATGCCTGATCCGTCAAAAACGGGTTTTTATGCTGAATAAGTTTATAAATATAGCTTCGAGAGGTTGCATCAAAGCGCGCATGCGCACCATCCCCGACCCGATGAATTGTTTTGATGGAAATATCGTTGGGTAAAAAACCATTTAACCGATAGACCAAATCTTCAGCTGTTGTGTCGATTGTATTTGTATCGAAGTGAGCAAACATCTGTAGCGCATGCACTCCAGTATCTGTTCGTCCAGCCCCAAGTATGGAAATCTTATTTCCCAAAAGGGTACTAAGGGCTTCTTCAATACATTCTTGTACTGAAAGTGCATTTGGTTGGCGTTGCCATCCATGATAGGCAGTTCCCTTGTACGAAAATTCTAAAAAATAGCGCAAAGCCGTAGTTTTGTGCAAAGATGATAAAAAAGATATTGTTGCTTTCCGACACCCACGGCTTTTTAGATAAGCGTATAATAAAGTATGCGCGGGCAGCAGATGAAATTTGGCATGCTGGTGATATTGGTGACTTTAGTGTCACCGATGCGCTAGAAAAAATAAAAACACTTCGCGTAGTTTACGGCAATATCGATAATGCCAGCATACGGCAGCACTTTGATGAATCCTTATTCTTTGAACTTGAAGGGGTTAACGTTTTAATGCTTCACATTGGTGGTAAGCCAACCAAATACGCCAAAGGAGTTGGGGAACAAATTGATCAACTAAAACCAGATGTATTTGTTTGTGGTCATTCACACATTCTTCGAGTTGAATACGACAAAAAAAGGTCGGTTCTCTATCTAAATCCTGGAGCAGCTGGGAAACATGGATTCCATAAAAAACAAACACTTTTACAGTTTGAACTGTCCAAAGGAAGGGTGCAAAACTTAACGGTAATTGAACTAGGAGAAGAAACGATTAGCGATCGCTGACCAGCGATACTTTCGAATAAATCGGGCTTGTTTTTTACTAACCAATAAAGGCTTTTGTGTTATCCACGCGCTGAGGAAACCATAAAGTACAGCAAAAATAGGACCCCTTTGAACCATTGCCCACTTAAAAGAAGCCAACAAACCAAGAATAAGTCCATGGCCCAGTCCGTAAAAAAGGGCTCCTTTTTCTTTGGCAGGTGTTGACGAGTAGCCGCTTCCGGTTGGGCGTAAGTGTTTTACGCGCAAATCACGGTTGGTTTGTACAACAAAACCAAAATAAAGTGCCAACAACTCATCGAGGGTGTCCCAACCTAAAATGGAACGTAAACCATCAATAGCAGCAAAGCATTTTTTGCTGTATGCTTTGATCGGACCGCGGATATGAGTGGTTGATGCAACAGATTCCAACTCCCAATTATTATTTTTATAAATGGTAAGTAAACCCCCATACATCCCAAGATTAGGATTTTGACGAAACGCTAAAGCAAGATTTGCCAAATAATGCTCAGGAAATATTATATCTGCATCAAACTTACAGATAACATCCCACGGCCTTGATAAGGCTGCAAACCCTCTATTAAATGCCGCTACAACTTTTTTTCCTGGTTCATGATCGGTGGTTTCTTTGGCCTGCAAAAATTGAATACAAGGGTGTTTGGCAGCAATCTTTTGTGCAATTTCAACAGTTTGGTCTGTTGAACCATCATCAACAAGTATCAATTCTCTAAACGAGTGTGTTTGGCACAACAAAGATTCAATTGAAGATTCAAGAAAAGCTTCTTCATTGAATACGGGAATGACTATGGAGATATCCACTTGCTCGGATTAAAATTAAATGCCAAAAGTAAAAAAAGTTGTATGTTTGCCCTAACGGCAACAACTTCAGCCGTCGTACAATAATATTCACTTACTATTTTAACATGTTTGAATTATCTGAATTAAAAGCAAAAAAACTTGCTGAACTCCAAGAAATCGCTAAGGAACTTGGACTAAAAAAAACAACTGGCCTAAAAAAAATTGAACTTACTTATCGGATCATAGACCACCAATCTACACTGCCCGAAGAAGGACAGAAAAAAGAGGAGCAAGAAGCAGCTGTAAAAGAAAAGCCTACACAACCAAAAAAACAGCAAAAAGTATCAAAAGAACAACACCCTAGAAAATCGGAGCGTAAAGACGAAAATAAACATGAGTCTAAATCCGATAAGCCAAAACACCAACACAGCAAAGGGAACGGAAATAACAACAGAGGGAATCGGAACCAAAACGGACATGGCAATAACGAAAAGCCTGCCGACCACAACAAAGATAACCGAAATCGATACCGTCAACCAGAATACGAATTTGATGGAATTATAGAAAGTGAAGGAGTCTTGGAAATGATGCAAGAGGGCTATGGCTTTTTGCGTTCTTCCGATTACAACTATCTGTCTTCTCCCGACGATATTTATGTTTCACAGTCACAAGTGCGTTTGTTTGGGCTCAAAACTGGAGATACAGTACTTGGGCACATACGTCCACCAAAAGAAGGTGAAAAGTACTTCCCGCTTATTAAAGTTTCGTTGATTAACGGATTGTCTCCTGATATAGTCCGTGACCGGGTTTCTTTTGAACACTTAACCCCTTTATTTCCCCAAGAAAAGTTTAATCTTGCAGACAAACAAAGCACCATCTCTACACGAGTGATGGATTTATTTTGTCCTATTGGAAAAGGGCAACGTGGAATGATTGTATCACAGCCAAAAACAGGGAAAACCATGTTGCTTAAAGATGTGGCGAACGCCATTGCAGCTAACCACCCTGAGGTTTATCAAATCATTTTATTGATTGACGAGCGTCCTGAGGAAGTTACCGATATGCAACGCAATGTTAAAGGTGAGGTGGTTGCCTCTACTTTTGACGAGCCAGCAGATCGACATGTAAAGGTTGCCAATATTGTATTGGAAAAAGCCAAGCGTTTGGTAGAGTGTGGGCATGATGTGGTTATCCTTTTGGATTCGATTACACGACTTGCCCGTGCCTACAATACCGTTCAACCAGCTTCAGGTAAAATATTAAGTGGAGGTGTTGATGCCAACGCACTACACAAACCAAAGCGTTTCTTTGGTGCGGCACGAAACATAGAAAATGGCGGTTCTTTATCGATTATTGCTACGGCACTTACCGAGACAGGTTCCAAAATGGACGAGGTTATTTTTGAAGAGTTTAAAGGAACCGGTAATATGGAATTACAACTTGATCGTCGTATCTCTAATCGACGTATTTTCCCTGCTATTGACCTTGTTTCTTCGAGCACACGCCGAGACGATTTACTGCTCAACGAACAGACAGTTCAACGTATGTGGATTATGCGTAAATACCTTGCCGACATGAATCCAGTAGAGGCCATGGAGTTTATCAGTGATCGCATCAAGAAATCATTGAATAACGAAGAATTCTTGATTTCCATGAATCAATAAAACAGCAATCAAACAACAACAAAAGGCTTCCATATGGAAGCCTTTTTTTTATAAAATATGTTTACGTTATTATACTTAAATAAGCTAAACGCAACGTCACTGTGTATAGGGCAACACCTGAATAATATGCGCAATAGCATTGAGTCGTGCTGCTGATTTTTTATCTGCATTAATGATATGCCACGGGGTAATATCCGTATTGGTTTTGGCGAACATTTTAGTTTTATAGCGTGTGTATTCATCCCACAGGGATTGTGCTTGTTCGTCAACTGGAGTCATTTTCCAGCGCTTTAATGGGTTGCTTTTTATCTCCTCAAATCGTTTGGCTTGCGTTGCTTTCGAAATCGAGAAGTAAAGTTTAATCAAATACGTATTCGCATCGATTAGCATACGTTCAAAGTCATTGACCTGCTCCATAAACCTGTCGTATTCAGCGCGTGTACAAAAATTATTTACGGGCTCTAATACTGCCCTATTGTACCAACTACGGTCAAACAAAACAAGCTCGCCAGGCTTGGGTAATTGTTTGATATAACGCTGGAAAAACCATTGCTTTTTTTCATCATCTGATGGAACGTCTAGGGCAACAATTCGAAAATGTCTTGGATTCAAATGTTCGGTGACTCTTCGAATCGCACCGCCCTTCCCTGCTGCATCTCTTCCTTCAAACTAAACAACTACTTTTTTTTCGTTATCGATGACCCAATTTTGGATTTTAATAAGCGCTACTTGGCGTTCTTTCAAGCTGTTAATGTAGCGGACCTCTTCAACAGCCTTTTGGAGGTTGATTTTCTTGTTTTTTAAAAGTGCGTATCGCCCCTGTTTCGAGTTTAACAGTGCTAGGTTCTCTGGTGTGAGTAGGTCTTTGTTATCCATCATACGTCAATTTGAGTAGCACCTCTGTGGTAGCGTATAATCACATTTGGGTCAGGAAGTAATGTTGTTTTGGAGGCTCCTTTACCATCGTAATCAAACTGGGACAATACATACCGAATACTTTCCAGTCGAGCTTGTTTTTTATCATTTGTTTTTACAATCATCCACGGACAAAAAATGGTATGGGTGTTGCTAAACATCAACTCCTTGTAGTGGGTGTATTTGTCCCACAAGGATTAACCTTTTACATCCACTTCGCTGAACTTCCAACGCTTTAACGGATTGCTTAGGCGTGCATCAAAACACTTTTTTTGTCCCTCTTTGGAGATTGAAAACCAAAATTTGATGATTTTCAAATTATCCTCATAAAGTAAATGCTCAAATTCTGGAACTTGGGTAATGAATTGATGGTATTGTTCTTGAGTACAAAAACCCATTACGGGCTCTACTACTGCTCTATTGTACCAACTTCGATCAAAAAACACAAGCTCACCAGGGTTTGGAAGTGCGCTAATATATCGTCTAAAATACCATTGGCCCTTTTCAACTTTGGTGGGCTTTGTCAACGCAACAGAACGAGAGGATCGAGGGTTTAGGTGCTCCTTAAAGCGTTTTATCGCTCCACCCTTTCCTGAGGCATCTCTACCTTCAAAAATAACAACTACACGTAGTTTGTTTTTAGCAATCCACTTCTGAAGGTTTACAAGTTCAGATTGTAGTTTCCGGAGTTCAGATTCATAGTCTATTTTGCTTATCACCTTATCTATAGGTATAGCTTTTTCTCTAGCAATTTGAATCAATTGTTTGCGCGTAGACGCGCGAAGAAAGTCTTCTGCCTCAAAGTTCATAGGTCGTGGTGACACCGTTGGATAGTGTCGATTTGGTTATTGTGAAGTACTAAAAAAAGAGCGCAACAAAAAAAGGCACCCACTGGACGCCTTTTTGCATTTTTTGATTGGAAAAACTAAAGTGTAGCTAAATGCTTGGTTAACTTAGACTTCAGGTTTGCAGCTTTATTGTCGTGGATAATATTGTTTTTTGCCAACTTATCTATCATGGATACAACAAGCGGAAACTGCTTTTCAGCTTCTTTTTTCTTTTCTAAAGCCTTAAAATCACGAATTGCGTTACGGGTCGTTTTGTGCTGAAAGCGGTTACGCTGACGCTTGGTTTCGTTTGAACGAATTCTTTTTAAGGCGGATTTATGATTTGCCATAGTTTATATTTTGTAGCCCGTAGGGGAATCGAACCCCTCTTACCAGGATGAAAACCTGGCGTCCTAGCCGATAGACGAACGGGCCTTTCGGATTAACGAGGTGCAAATTTATAGGATACCGTACAAACTTGCAACATATATTTTGCTTTAGTACGCTTTAGCAAATAAGACGCGCTTATTGGATGGGTTTCCAGAGTAAACACAGCTACCTTTTTCTTCTATTCCATCAATTGGAATACAACGAATGGTCGCTTTGGTCGATTCTTTGATAGCAATTTCAGTCGCTTCAGTGCCGTCCCAATGAGCCGAAATGAAGCCTCCTTTTTCTTCCAAAACGCGTTTAAATGTGTCAAAATCATCTACTTCTGTCGTATGATTGGTTCTGAATTGGGTTGCACGAGCAAATAATTGTTGCTGAATATCTGCAAGCGTTTTTGTCACCTCATTCACCAATTCTGACTGATCAACAGTTGTTTTGCTTAGCGTGTCTCTACGTGCCAATTCTACAGTTCCATTTGCAACATCACGAGGGCCAATACCAATACGTAACGGAACTCCTTTAAGCTCATACTCATTGAATTTAAAACCAGGTTTATGAGTGTCCCGATTATCAAAGTGTACACGGACATCTTTTTTACGCAGTGCGTCGATGATGGGTGCAACGGCAAGTGCAATCGCTTCACGTTCGGCATCACCTTTATAAATAGGAACAATCACCACTTGGTGAGGTGCTAATTCGGGTGGTAATACTAGACCGTGGTCATCACTATGTGTCATAATAAGCGCTCCCATAAGCCGTGTGGAAACTCCCCACGAAGTCGCCCAAACGTGTTCTAAGCTACCTTCCTTAGTTGCATACTTCACATCAAAAGCTTTGGCAAAATTTTGTCCTAAAAAGTGCGAGGTTCCTGCCTGTAAGGCTTTTCCATCTTGCATTAAGGCTTCTATGCAATAGGTTTCCAGTGCGCCAGCAAAGCGTTCTGCAGCAGACTTAACACCTTGAATTATAGGGATAGCCATGTACTGTTCAACAAAGTCAGCATAAACCTGATTCATTTGTTTGGCTTCGTACATAGCCTCGGCTTCTGTTGCGTGTGCTGTATGTCCTTCTTGCCATAAAAATTCAGCTGTTCGCAAAAACAATCGTGTTCGCATTTCCCAACGCACTACATTGGCCCACTGATTTAACAAAATGGGTAAATCTCTGTAAGACTGAATCCAATTTTTATAGGTGTTCCAGATAATGGCTTCACTTGTGGGGCGTACAATGAGTTCCTCTTCTAGCTTTGCCTTGGGGTCTACTCGAAGTTTACCCGGCTTATCTGGATCGTTTTCTAAACGGTAATGTGTGACAACAGCGCATTCTTTGGCAAAACCTTCAGCATTTTTCTCCTCAGCTTCAAACAGGCTTTTTGGTACAAATAGAGGAAAGTAAGCGTTGCTATGACCTGTCTCTTTAAATTTTTTGTCAAGAATTGACTGCATACGTTCCCATATGGCATAGCCATAAGGCTTAATGACCATACATCCACGAACAGCAGAGGTCTCAGCTAAATCGGCCTTGACAACCAGTTCGTTATACCATTTAGAGTAATCTTCGGAACGTTTTGTTAGATACTTCCCCATAAGTTTGGCACAACTTTTGATTTTTTGTTAGTTGTAGTGCAAAACTACTTAAATTTGAGTGTTAATTTAAACCTTTCGTTATGAGTGCAGCAAACACAGCTCGGTTTTCAGCTTTTTTACCCCTTTTCTCGATTGCCTTTTTTGCCCTTATGCTCATGAGTTGTACAGGCTACCAGTCTGTTTCCTATTACCAAGACGGTATTTATGGAGATGCAACTCCTGTTCGTGTACAACAAAACGAAGTGGTTCAATCGCAATCCAGTCAATCTGGGGCTTACTACAAAAGTTATTTTGATCAAAAAGCTGCGCAAGGCATTCAAGACGATTATATGTTCACAGATATTGAGCAATACCAAGACTCGAGTCCACAAGAGAATGCTACTGGTAATTATCAAGCGCATGGCGCTTGGGGTGACCAAGCTAGCAGGGTAAATGTAAACATCATATACAATCGTCCATTTGGTTGGGGTTGGGGCGTATATAACGCCCCCTTTAACTATGGTAGAATGTCTTTTTGGGGCTACAATTACCACCCATGGTATTTCCCAAACAACAATATCTTCAATCCTTACTACTATCCTTATGGATTCCATTGGGGATCGCGTTGGGGATATCGCAATTCATGGAACTACGGTACTTATTGGGACCGATATGGTACAACTAGATATGCACAACCACCAATTTACAGCAGAGTTAACGGTGGACGATCAATACCAAGAGCAAATCTGACAAATAGAGGTAATGCAAATAATCGCCGAGGAGTCAACACGGATACGCGTACCCAAACACGTTCAAATTCCCAAGCGACGAATACCTCTCAACGTGTTTACACCAATAATTCAACGCGTCGCTACAACAATAACGATAATGCATCACAAAGTACACGTCAAAATAACTCCAGAAGAAGTTATTCAACAAATAACTCGAATTCCGAGAATAGTAGTTATCAACGTTCGTCTTCGTCAAGGTCCAACTACAGAACAGCACCTAGTACGCGTTCGTCATCGAGTAGTAGCTCTTCAAGAACTAGTTCATCTAGACGGAGATAAGTTTTAGGCGTTCGTTCAGTACCACAAATAAATAAACACATGAAAAAAATATCATCCCTTTGTTTCATCTTGTTTGTTGTCATAAGCAACAACGTCCAAGCGCAAACCTTAGAAGAAATTGTTCGTTATTCTACAGAACAGCTAAATGGTTCGGCTCGGTACCAAGCAATGGGTGGCGCATTTGGCGCACTTGGAGGCGATTTATCTTCGCTAACAAACAACCCTGCAGCCTCAAGTGTATTTTCGTATAATGAAGCAGGTATCTCCATGGCCGTTACTTCAAATAAACTCAATGCGAACTACCTTAATGGATCTAGCAGTACTGACGACTCTAATTTTGATGTAAATCAACTAGGCTTTGTTCTAGTATTCAGCAGCCCAGCGAGCAAATGGGACAAACTAGCCTTTGGGTTTAATGCACAAACCCAAAATAATTTTAACAAAAACTTGTACGCACGTGGGGACAATTTTAACAGCGGGCTTGAAGATTACTTTCTGCAAAACGCCAGTGGTATTCCGTACGATACATTTGATTTTAATAATTCTGTAGATAATGAATATGCTTATTTGGGAGCAAACAATGGGTTTGCTGCCCAGCAAGCCTACTTAGGACTTTATGCAGGTGCTATCTACTACAATGATGTAAACAATGAATACGTTGCTGATGGTTTTGTTTTAGATGGAATAGATCAAATTCACCAAAGAAATGCACAAGGAGGTCAGCAGTTATACACGCTTAATTTTAGTGGGCGCTACATGAAAAAGCTAACTTTAGGACTAAACATCAATATCCACAGCATTGATTATTCGGAGTACAGAGCAACTCAAGATAATTATTTGGACAATAATAGTCCTTTACAGAAAGCTAATTTTACTCAAGATTTAAACACATTTGGAACTGGTGTTTCGTTTCAGTTGGGAGCACTTTACAAAGCTTCAGATATATTGCGTCTTGGTTTTAGCTTGACAAGTCCAACATATTATGAACTGGAAGATGAATATACACAAAGCTTAGAAGTTTACTATTTAGAAGGCGATACGGTGAAAAGGGGCTTTATCAATCCTAATGTTATTAATGTTGTGGGGCCTTATAACGTAAAAACTGCTGGAAAAGCACAAGCAAGTATGGCCTTAGTGCTTGGAAAAGCAGGTTTATTGAGTTTTGATTACGGAGTCAAAGATTATGCTTCAGCTACGGTCGACCTACGTGATGGCAGCGACTCATCCTTCGTAAACAATGACATAAACAGCTCGCTTACCTCCTCCTCTTATTTTAGGCTTGGTGGTGAGGGGCGTATGGGAGATATTAGCTTCCGTGCTGGCTACTGGATGGAACAAAGTCCATATCAAAACAGCCAAATGCTTGATGATTTGAGTGGATTTTCACTAGGACTGGGGGTTCGCTTTGGCACTGGATCCATTGATCTTGCCTATACCAAAACCAATCAGAACTACAGAAACCAGCTTTATTATAAGGGGCTAACCGAAAGCGTTGCTGTAGATCAAAATACCGGTTTATTTTCTTTGACCTACAATGTCCGTTTCTAAGCCAAGCTACTTTTTACGAATGTAGTATCTTTGCAGCTTATGAAAGATGCTATGAAATTTGATCGTCTACTAAAGGAAACACTAGAAGATATTCATGAAGAGGATCACGTGGGTGGAAATATGGATACTCCGCTCCGCTCCGATGCCTTTGCTTTATCTGATAGCGAAAAGATTGAAAGTATTGAAAAGGATGTCGCTCGCATCCTAGAAACTTTGGGCATGGATTTGACAGATGATAGCCTTAGAGGTACGCCAAAACGTGTAGCCAAAATGTTTATCAATGAGATTTTTGGGGGATTACATCCAGATAAAAAACCAAGTGCCTCAACCTTTGATAACAAATACAAATACGGAGAGATGTTGGTTGAAAAAAACATCACGCTCTACTCTACCTGCGAGCATCACTTACTTCCCATTGTTGGAAAAGCACATGTTGCTTATATCTCTAACGGAACAGTAGTTGGGCTTTCCAAAATGAATCGCTTGGTAGATTATTTTGCCAAACGCCCACAGGTACAAGAAAGACTTACGCTACAAGTGGTAAATGCCTTACAAGAGGTTTTAAACACACAAGATGTTGCTTGTGTGATTGATGCCAAACACTTGTGCGTTAATGCAAGAGGCATTCGTGATATTGACAGCAGTACCGTAACAGCTGAGTTTGGTGGGGCATTTAAAAACCCTGACGTCAAAAAAGAATTCTTAGGCTATCTAAAACTTGACACCTCGTTCTAAAATGAATGAAACCGGAGCATCCTTGCGTATTTACAATTCACTAAGCGGAAAAAAGGAGCTTTTTACACCCATAGAGGCACAGCAGGTTGGTATGTATGTGTGTGGTCCTACGGTTTACAGTAACGTACATCTGGGGAATTGCCGTACGTTTATTTCCTTTGACTTAGTATATCGTTACCTGAAGCATTTGGGTTATAAAGTACGCTATGTACGCAACATTACCGATGCTGGTCATTTGGAGCACGATGCAGATGAGGGAGAAGACCGGATTGCAAAAAAAGCACGCTTGGAGCGCATTGAACCCATGGAAGTAGTACAACGTTACACGGTTGACTTTCACAAAACGCTAGCGGCATTTAATACACTTCCGCCCAGTATAGAACCAACAGCCACGGGGCACATTATTGAACAAATAGAAATTGTCAAGAAAATTATTGATGCCGGACTTGCTTATGAAATAGGCGGATCCGTTTATTTTGATGTAGCCAAATACAATACAACCAAGCATTACGGTGTCCTCAGTGGTAGAAAGCTCGAGGATATGATACACAACACACGGGCACTTAGCGGACAAAGCGACAAAAAAACACCACAAGACTTTGCCCTTTGGAAAAAAGCAGAGCCCCAACACATTATGCGCTGGCCTTCTCCTTGGGGAGATGGATTTCCAGGTTGGCATTTAGAATGTACGGCGATGAGTGCCAAATACCTCGGTGAACAGTTTGACATTCACGGAGGTGGGATGGATTTGAAATTTCCACATCACGAATGCGAAATTGCTCAAGCTGAAGCGATAAATAATAAAAAACCCGTTAACATATGGATGCATGCCAATATGCTTACGTTAAACGGTAAAAAAATGGCCAAATCGACGGGGAATAATATATTGCCCAATGAACTTTTTGACGGATCGACTGAACTGCTATCAAAAGCTTTTACCCCTGACGTAGCCCGCTTTTTTATGTTACAAGCCCATTATCGAAGTATGCTTGATTTGAGTGATGATGCGCTGCTTGCTGCAGAAAAAGGTTATGCGCGACTTAAAGAGGGAATAAGTCGCATTGAACAACTTCCAGAAAGTCAACAGAGTAGTGTTTCCCTCGACAGCTATATTGCCTCTTATTATCGGGCTATGGATGACGACTTTAATAGCCCTATACTCATTGCTGCTCTTTTTGAATCGATCAAACTGGTACATCTTGTTGAAAAGGGAACAGAAACCCTCACTAAAGCTGATATTCAAAAATTACAGGAAACAGTGCATGCGTTTGTCTATGATGTGCTGGGGCTTACACTTACTTCAACCAATGAGCAAAACAGTTATTTAGATAGTGCTTTGGATGTACTTATTGAATTAAGAGAACAAGCTCGGGCAAATAAGGATTTTGTTACCTCTGATCAGATTAGAGATCAACTGCTGGCCAAAGGTATTCAGCTCAAAGATGACAAAGACGGTACAAGCTACACCTTGATGTCATGAGGAAGATAATCATCTTTCCATTTGTTTTACTTATTCGTTTGTACCAAGTACTCATTTCACCACTACTGCCTTCATCATGTAGGTTCTACCCTACTTGCTCTAGCTACAGCCTTGAAGCTTTGCAAAAACACGGATTACTAAAAGGCGGTTGGCTCTCGATAAAGCGTATTAGCCAATGTCATCCTTGGGGAGGTCATGGGAATGATCCAGTACCTGACTAGTCAATTTTGCTGTATATTTGAGTAAATATATATCCATGTTCGCACTCAAATTTTTATGGTCACCCGACCCTGTTTTCCTTAGTTTAGGTAGTTTTAAGTTGTACTACTACAGCTTGATGTTTGTGATTGCTTTTGTGGCTGGGCTCTATCTAATGAAGTATTTTTATAAAAAAGAAGGGGTGTCATTAGAATATATCGATCCTTTACTGCTTTATATGGTTTTGGGAACACTTTTGGGCGCTCGACTTGGAGAAGTCTTTTTTTACAATTGGGAGTACTTTCAACACAACCTGCTCGAAATATTCCTCCCCTTTAAAATAACAGATGCAGGCTGGGAGTTTGTTGGCTTCAGAGGGCTTGCGAGTCATGGTGCAGTAATTGGAATAACAACAGCGCTTTACTTATACATCCGAAAGTATAAATACGCTTCTTTACTTTGGCTGTTAGATCGAATTTGCATTACTGTCGCTTTGGGTGGAATTTTTATTCGTATCGGAAACTTTTTTAATTCCGAAATTGTAGGAAAATATACGGGGAGTAACTTTGGAGTTGTCTTTCTAAATAATGGGGAAAGCATGCCCAGACATCCTGTACAACTCTATGAATCCTTAGGTTATCTAATCGTGTTTGTTGTCTTACTACTTACTTACCAAAACGAACAAAAACGCAAACAAAGTGGTTACCTTATAGGCAGCTTTTTTGCGCTTTTATTCAGTGTACGCTTTTTGGCTGAATTTGTAAAAGAAAGTCAAGGAGGGTTTGGCGAGCAATTAGGTATACTCACTACAGGTCAATGGCTGAGTATTCCGCTTATTCTACTCGGGATTGGACTTAGCATCTACGCTAAAAAAACAAAACCAGTTTAGTATTTATTTGTTTTTCCAGAAGTGTCAAACATTACTGGAGTAGCAATAAACAGTGAGGAATAGGTTCCAACAAGTACCCCAACAATAAGCGCAAACATAAATCCGCGTATTGCTTCGCCACCGAAAATAAAGATCGCCAACAATACCACTAAGGTTGTCAAAGATGTATTGATGGTACGACTCAAGGTACTGTTTAAGGCACTATTCACTACTCTATTTGACTCCCATGAGGTGTGTAAACGAGTAAACTCTCGTATGCGGTCAAACACGACCACTGTATCGTTTAACGAATATCCAATTACTGTAAGTACGGCTGCTATAAATGCCTGATTGATTTCCATACTAAACGGCATAAAGGTGTACGTGATGGAGAATACACCCAATACGACCAATACATCGTGGAAAACAGCTGCCACGGCACCAAGTGAATACTGCCACTTGCGGAAACGCAATAGTATGTAAAGAAATACCACAATCAATGAACCAAATACAGCCAAGAATGAATTCTTTTTGATGTCGTCAGCAATGGTTGGCCCCACTTTAATCGAAGACATAATACCTACTTGCTTGTCTTCGGCTCCATTAACAAAATCATCGTAACTAAGCGAACTAGGCAAATAAGCAGCTAAACTCGTAAATAATGCTTGTTGAATCTCATCATCTACTTCCGTTCCTTCAACATCAACCTTATAATTAGTTGTGATCTTGAGCTGGTTGTCTTCGCCAAAGGTTTTTGCCTCTGCACTACCAAGAATAGAAGCTAACTGTATTTGTGCTTGTGATGGGTTTACTGCCTGTTCAAAGCGAACTGTATAGGAGCGTCCCCCAACAAAGTCAACACCTTGGTTTAACCCATTAGTGAACAAAGAAAACACAGCAACTGCAATTAAGGTTCCTGATATGACATAGGCGATAAAACGTTTTTGGAGAAAACGAATAGCCAAATTGCGGAATAAGTTTTTTGTAGCTCCAGTCGAAAAGTCCAATGCATGTCCTTTTTGCAATCGGCCATCTACCAATAAACGAGTGACGAAAATGGCCGTTGATAAAGATGTGGCAATACCGATAAGTAATGTGGTTGCAAATCCTTTGATGGGTCCAGTACCAAAAGCAAATAAAATAAATGCAGTTAATCCAGTAGTAATATTTGCATCTAAAATTGATGAAAGTGCATTTTTAAATCCATCTGAAACTGCTTGCTTTTGTCCTTTGCCCTTGGCAATTTCTTCGCGAATACGCTCAAAAATAAGCACATTGGCATCAACGGACATACCAATAGTAAGAACTATACCGGCAATACCCGGTAAGGTAAGCACAGCGCCTAATCCAGCGAGTATGCCAAAGATGAGAACAATGTTAAGGGTCAACGCCATATCGGCATACAATCCTGCTCGTCCGTAGTAAAATATCATCCAAACCAAAACAAGTAGTAGCGCAATCACAAATGAGTTAATTCCACTTTCGATTGCCTCTTGCCCCAATGAAGGGCCAACAATTTCAGACTGTATGATTTCAGCAGCGGCAGGGAGTTTACCAGCGCGCAAAACGTTGGCCAAGTCAATTGCTTCATTAAGTGAAAATTGACCTGAAATCTCAGAACGTCCCCCGGCAATAGCTCCTTTAGAAACTCCTGGGGCAGAATACACTACGTCATCCAGAACAATGGCAATATTACTTCCTTGCTTGAATGCAGTTCCGGTCATTTCTTCCCAAATACGTGCACCCTTACCGTTCATTTGCATGCTCACAGCAGGAGCTCCCAGTTGGTCGTACGTTTGCGCAGCATCAACAATAACACTACCGCTTAATGGCGGTTCATTAGCTCTGTTAGCCTTGATAAGATACAAATCAACTATATCGGTTTGGGGGTCTGGAATTCCCCATAAAAACTTGGTGAAGCGCAAGTCAGCAGGAAGCAATGCGCGTACATCAGTACGGCTTAGGTATTCATCTATAATAGGCTGATCATCTACATCTACCTGTATTAAAACTGGACCGCCAGTATAGCCAACACCCTTTACATAATCGTAAATAGGGTTCACAACTGTGTTTATTGAGTCTTGAGCAGCAACATCCGAGAGTAAGTCATCTATCTCTGAAGCTTCTTCATCAATATTAGATTCCTCCTGATCGGCAGCTACAACAGATTTTAGTAATTCATTGGCTTGTGCCAAAAAAGTCGAATAGGGTTGATTTGAAGCTGTTTCCCAAAACTCCAACTGGGCTGTACTCTGTAATAATTTTTTCACTCGTTCGACATCACGAGCTCCGGGAAGTTCTACCAAAATACGTCCGGAATTACCCAATCGTTGAATGTTGGGTTGGGTAACACCAAACTTGTCAATACGCTTGCGCAATACTTCGAAAGCAGAAACAATAGAGGCATCAATTTTCTTACGAATGACAGGCTGTACCTCTTCATCAGACATATTAAAGTTGATGTCATCACTTAATGTTCTATTGGCGAATATGTCCGGACTTGCAAGTTTTTGGTCGCCTTTAATGGCTTCAAAAGCCTGGAAAAAGCTTTCAACATAAGTTTCATCAGAAGCCTTTTGAAGTGCATCAGCATCTTCTAAAGCGCGGTTAAATACAGGATTTCGTGAATTTTCAGCCAAGCCCTTAAGGATATCTTTAACCGAAACTTGTAAAATGACATTAATCCCTCCCTTAAGGTCTAATCCTTTGTTAAGCTCACGGTCCTTAGCCGAGCTGTATTTGTAGAGGCCAAAAACAGTTTGTTCTGAAATGGAGTCAAGGTAAGCGCGTTCTGCGAGATCTACTCGTGTAAAATATTCCGAATCACTAGGATCAACCGAAGCCTGTGCATAGGTCTTGGCATCCGATTCAATCTTTGATGAAACAAAGGTGAATGAAAGTTGGTAAAGGCTGACAAGGCCAAACAAAACGGCAAAAAGTCTGATGAGTCCGTTATTCTGCATGATAAATAGTTTAGTGTCGCATATGAGACGAGCAAATATAATGTATCCGCCCAGATAAAAAAATTGCTAAATAAAGAGGTGCCATTAAGAAAGTATGTTATCCAAAGCTGCATTCATGGTACGAACTGCTTCAGCACTTTTGCTAAGGGCAGCCTGCTCATCTTCATTGAGGTGAACATCCACGATACTTTCTAAGCCTGAACGACCTATAATGCAGGGCACACCAATACAGATATCCTTTTGGCCGTATTCGCCATCCAAATAAACGGAACAAGGAATAACGCGTTTTTGGTCGTTGACAATACTATCAACCAAATATGCCACAGAAGCACCAGGTGCATACCAAGCAGAAGTTCCCAATAGTTTTGTAAGTGTTGCTCCGCCTACCATAGTATAGGCTGCGACTTGTTTTAAAACGTCCTCTTCCAATAGGGTCGAAACAGGAATTCCATTGTAAGATGCCAAACGCGTCAATGGAATCATGGTTGTATCACCATGTCCTCCAATAACCATTCCGTGTATGTCGTTAGCAGGCTTGTCAAGTGCTTGGGACAAATACGTTTTAAAACGTGAACTGTCTAAAGCACCACCCATTCCAATGATGCGGTTTTTGGGCAAACCTGTTTTTTTCAAGGTAAGGTAGGTCATGGTGTCCATTGGATTGGAAACAACCACAATAATGGCTTCGGGTGAATGTGCTAAAACATTTTCGGAAACAGATTGAACAATCCCCGCATTAATCCCTATCAATTCTTCACGAGTCATTCCTGGTTTTCTAGGAATTCCCGAAGTGATAACAACGACGTCGCTGTTGGCAGTTTTGGTGTAATCGCTTGTAGTCCCAACTATTTTGGTGTTAAATCCAAGTGTGGTCGCGGTTTGCATCATATCAAGAGCTTTTCCTTCAGCAAAACCGTCTTTGATATCGAGCAAAACTACCTCGCTAGCAATTCTTTTGGTGGCTATGGCATCGGCGCAAGTAGCACCCACGTTACCTGCTCCTACAATAGTGACTTTCATGGTGTTTTTAATTTTGGTGTTGCAAAAGTACGGCATGGCTGCCAATACTAAAAAACTTAAGCATCAATATTCGCGTATATCGCATTTTTCTCGATAAATTCTCGTCTCGGTGGTACTTCGTCACCCATAAGCATAGAGAAGACACGGTCAGCTTCACCACCATTGTCAATGGTAACTTGGCGGAGTGTTCTGTATTCTGGGTTCATTGTAGTGTCCCAAAGTTGCTCGGCATTCATTTCCCCAAGACCTTTGTAACGCTGTACAGATGTTCCTTGCCCAAACTCTTTCATAAGCATGTCGCGTTGGTCATCGTCCCATGCATAGCGCTTCTTGGCTCCTTTTTTGACTAAGTACAATGGGGGTGTTGCAATGTAAACGTATCCATTCTCGATTAACTCGCGCATATAACGGAAGAAAAAGGTTAAAATAAGTGTAGAAATGTGGCTACCATCTACATCGGCATCACACATAATGACTACCTTATGGTAGCGTAGTTTTTCTAAGTTCAGTGCTTTGGCGTCTTCTTCTGTTCCGATAGTTACGCCGAGGGCTGTGTAAATGTTTCGAATTTCTTCATTCTCAAACACCTTGTGTTGCATGGCTTTTTCGACATTGAGAATTTTACCTCTAAGTGGCAGAATTGCTTGAAAATTACGGTCACGACCTTGCTTGGCGGTACCTCCAGCTGAGTCACCCTCAACCAAGAACACTTCACATAATTTAGGATCTTGCTCCGAGCAATCTGACAACTTGCCGGGCAATCCACCTCCACTCATCACCGTCTTACGCTGTACCATCTCACGTGCTTTGCGGGCCGCATGACGTGCTTGAGCAGCTAAAATTACTTTTTGAACAATTGACTTTGCGTCATTTGGATGTTCTTCCAAATAATTTTCCAACATCTCGGAAACTGATTGAGAAACAGCAGCGCTAACTTCTCGGTTACCCAATTTCGTTTTGGTTTGTCCCTCAAACTGAGGCTCGGCTACTTTGACCGAAACAATTGCTGTAAGCCCTTCGCGAAAGTCATCACCGGAAATTTCAAATTTCAATTTATCTAGTAATCCAGAGGCGTCGGCATATTTTTTTAAGGTTGTGGTCAATCCACGCCTAAAACCAGAGAGATGGGTACCGCCTTCATGTGTGTTGATGTTATTTACATAAGAATGTAAATTTTCCGTAAACGAGGTGTTGTATATCATGGCTACCTCAACTGGAATATCGTTCTTTTCCCCTTCCATGGATATAACACTTTCGGTGATGGGTTCACGATTTGCATCCAAAAAGCGAATAAACTCTTTAAGACCTTCTTGGGAATGAAAAAGTTCGCCTACAGACTCCCCTTTTTCGTCTTTTTGGCGGTGGTCCGTAAGTTGGATTTTAATGCCCTTATTAAGAAAAGCTAACTCACGCATTCGGCTAGCTAGCGTTTCGTAGTTAAACTCGATGGTTTGCGTAAATATTGTTGTATCGGGCATAAAAGTAACCAGCGTGCCATTCTTGGAAGTAGCGCCGACATTTTTAACGGGATACGATGCCTTTCCACGTTCGTATTCTTGCTCCCAAACTTTGCCTTCTCGATAAACAGTAGCTTTTAGATGTTCCGACAGGGCGTTTACACAGGAAACACCTACTCCATGCAACCCACCTGAGACCTTGTACGAGTCTTTATCAAACTTACCTCCTGCCCCAATCTTAGTCATGACTACCTCAAGTGCCGAGACACCTTCTTTTTTGTGCATCCCAACAGGGATACCACGGCCATTGTCTTCAACGGTTATGGAGTTGTTTTCATTGATTTCAACAGATATTAAGTCGCAATGTCCAGCAAGGGCCTCGTCAATGGAGTTGTCCACTACTTCATACACCAAGTGGTGTAATCCTCTCACGCCCACGTCACCAATATACATGGATGGACGCATACGCACGTGTTCCATGCCCTCAAGGGCCTGAATACTATCTGCTGAATAATTTTGGTTTGGCTGCTCGCTCATACAAATTTTAGATAAAAAGCTATTCTTACAAATTTAACTTAAAAGCCTCACTTGTCAGAGAAAGTGAGGCTTATGATTTGTCAAGTTATCAACATTTTGTGTGAAAAAAAACGCTATTCGTAAGCATCGAGGTGTACATTGCCAATTGCACGGCCAGAAGGCTCGTTCATGTTTTGAAAAGAAGCGTCCCAAGCAAGTGCTGTAGGCGTACTACAAGCTATAGAAGGAACAGAAGGGACTGTCAATGCTGCCGCATCGGAAGGGAAGTGTCCTTCAAAAATACTTCGGTAATAATACTCTTCTTTTGTCCTGGGTGGTTGAAGAGGAAAACGATGGGTCACCTGCTCCATTTGCTCGTCTGTTACCGCTTGCTCGACTACTTCTTTTAAAGAGTCTATCCAACTGTAGCCGACACCATCGCTAAACTGCTCTTTTTGGCGCCATGCCACAGACTCAGGTAAAATATCCTCAAATGCTTTCCGTAAAACCCATTTTTCCATTCGTTCGGGGGTAATCATTTTGTCTTTTGGATTTATGCGCATGGCTACATCCATAAACTCTTTGTCTAAAAAAGGAACGCGGCCTTCGATTCCCCATGCAGCAAGCGATTTGTTTGCACGTAAGCAATCGTATTGATATAATTTTTCGAGTTTTCGTACCGTCTCTTTGTGAAACTCTTCGGCATTAGGTGCTTTGTGGAAATATAGATATCCGCCAAACACCTCGTCTGCACCTTCGCCAGAAAGCACCATTTTAATCCCCATAGATTTGATTACTCTTGCCAGCAAGTACATGGGCGTAGAAGCACGAACAGTTGTAATGTCGTAAGTCTCGAGGTGATAAATCACATCTTTGATGGCGTCCAGACCCTCTTGCACAGTAAAGGTTACTTCATGGTGAACCGTGCCAATTTTGTCGGCAACTACTTGAGCAGCTGCTAAATCGGGTGAGCCTTCCAAACCAATAGAGAAAGAATGTAACTGTGGCCACCAGGCTTCTTGCTTGTCATCTGCTTCAACGCGATTTTTGGCAAATTTTTTGGCTAGAGCCGATGTGATGGAAGAATCCAGACCGCCTGAAAGCAATACTCCGTAGGGAACATCACTCATCAGTTGGCGGTGTACCGCATCTTCCAATGCTTTGCCTAACGCATCAATGTCAGTTGTGTTCTTTTCTACAGTAGAAAAATCTTCCCAATCTCGTTTGTACCAGCGAACAGGTGCCTGGTCTTGCTCGGTCATGTAGTGCCCAGGAGGAAAAACCTCAATAGTATGGCAGACTCCTTCTAGCGCCTTTAATTCAGAGGCAACATAACGTGTGCCCTTTTGGTCGTAACCATAATACAAGGGGATAATACCCATATGATCTCGAGCAATTAAAAAACTTTTCCGTTTGGCATCATAAACAACAAAGCCAAAAATACCATTAAGGTCATCTAAAAAATCTGATCCTTTTTGTTGGTAAAGTGCAAGTATCACCTCACAATCTGAGCCCGTTTGGTAAGCAAATTCTGGAGTGGTTGCGCGTAACTCACGATGGTTGTAAATCTCTCCATTGGCTGCGAGTACCAACGAGCCATCTTCGCTAAACAAAGGTTGTCTCCCAGAAGTTGGGTCGACAATAGCCAGACGCTCGTGAGCAAGCACAGCGTATTGATCTGCATGTATCCCACTCCAGTCGGGACCCCTGTGCCGCACTTTTTTAGACATTTCGAGTATTTGAGGGCGCAGCACTTCGGCTGGCTGCTTGATATCTAAGGCACAAACAATTCCACACATAGTTTTAAAATTTTAGCAAATATCATATTTTAATTATTAAATTAAACTATATTACAAATTATACTTACATAATTAAACCTTATTTGCTTATTCAGCTTAAATATAGAATTGTTTTTAAGTGAATATATATATCTAGTGTAAAATCTTCTAAAAAACATGCTTACTTTTATAGAATCATGAGTGCATCGATTATAACACTTCAGGACGCTTCTATTTACCAACGCAAAAAGGCTGTATTGGAAAAGGTAACACTTGAGATTGCTACAGGTTCCTTTGTTTATTTTATTGGCCGTACTGGAAGTGGAAAAAGCAGCTTAATTCGTACATTGTATGCTGCTCTGCCATTAGTAAAGGGAGAAATTGTTGTTTGCGACACTTCACTTGCCAAGTTAAAAAAACGACACATCCACAAATTGCGTAGGTCGTTGGGGATTGTTTTTCAAGACTTTAAGCTTCTACCCGACCGCAACGTATATCAAAACCTATCATTTGTTTTGCGTGCCACCGGCTGGAAAAGCAAGGAAGAACGGGAGGTGCGTATTGCAGAGGTGTTGGCTTTAGTAGACCTAACAGGAAATGAGAAAAAATATCCTCAAACGCTTTCTGGAGGAGAGCAACAACGCCTATCGATTGGTAGGGCATTGCTCAACAATCCTAAGGTGCTTCTCGCAGATGAGCCAACCGGAAACCTAGATCCCATTACCCGATGGGAAATCATGGAAGTATTGCGCAACATCAATAAAAACGGAACCACTGTGCTTATGGCCACGCACGATTACAGCATCATTCAAAAATTTCCAGCAAAGACCTACAAATGCGAAGATGGCTCTGTGACCGAAGTACTCATAAAAAATTAAGCTTTGTTATCTGTTTGCATCCCTGCTTTTAACACGAATTGCGGTGACTTATTGGAAGCTCTCCACTATCAGATTCGTCTTTTAGAAGATACTGTGGAGGTACTACTTGGAGATGATTGCTCTACGCTATTTCAAAATGAAAATAAGAACAAATGTGATGAATTCGGATTCAAGTACTTTAACAACTCGGTAAATAAAGGTCGAATTGGCACAAGATTGGAGTTAGCAAAAAAAAGCGCATACGATTGGATTTTATTTTTAGATGCTGATATGCTCCCAGTTGCCGATAATTTTATAGCGAAGTATTGCAAAAACATAGCTAAGGACAAACATGAAGTTTATGTTGGGGGACATTGTTATAAAAAAAACAATTCACTGTTGTCGCTAAGGCAAAATTATGGGAATTCCAGAGAAGATGTAGATTATAGACTGCGAAATAAAAACACGTACTGCCATGTGTTCTTTGGAAATATTGTTATCAAAAAAAGGCTGTTCAACACAATCTTTTCAACCTATTTAGATTGCTCGTATGGAGAAGATATATACTTGTCAGGAATGTTGCGTAAATTACAAGTAGCAGTACTCCATCTAAATAACAAAACCTTACATTTAGGTATTGAAAACAATGCAACCTTTATTTTAAAAATTGAAGAAGCAGCCAATACAGTAGCACAACTTTTTCGTGACAACAATATAGACAAATCACAAAGCAAACTTGTTAACTATTATCACTTTCTGACACGCTATAAACTTACTTCTACAACATACTTTGCCTTGGCGGTAATTCATCCGATACTTAAAAAAAGCCTTTTATGGTTTGCTAACCCATTGTTTTTCGTAGATCTCTTTCGTTTATATCATTTCATGAAACACTTAAGGTATGGACATTAAGTTTTCAATTATTATACCACTCTACAACAAAGAAGATTATGTTTTAAAAACACTGTATAGTGTTTTTAATCAAACCTACACAAACTATGAAGTAATTGTTGTCAATGATTGCTCAACAGACAACAGTGCCGAACTGGTAAAAAGTTTAAAGGACAGCCGCGTCAAACTTTTGGCACACAAGAAAAACCTAGGCTTATCAGCAACCAGAAATACGGGAATTACGGCAGCAACACACGAATACATTGCATTTTTAGACGCTGACGATTGCTGGAAAAAAACATTTTTAGAGCAAATTTCTAAGCTAATAGTAACATTTCCAAGGCAAAAAGTATTTGCCACTTTCTATGAAGAAAATTTTAACGGAAAAATACTATCTCCTAAAGTCAAAATCCCTGACAATAAAAAAGGAACCTCCTTTTTAATTACAAATTTCTTTGAACTTAATATGGGGAGATTAATTTTAACGCAAAGTTGTTTAGTTGTAAAAAAAGAAGTCCTTAAAAATATTAATCATTATGACGCATCCTTAACTTTTGCCGAGGACATTGATTTTTACATAAGATGCTTTTCAAAACACAAACTTGCCTATCACTACGAATCACATTGTCTAATTAACACAACTGTTTTTGGAAGTCTTACCCAAAGCAACACCAGGGACAAAACATACCCAAACTTAAAAAAACACACTGGTCAATCCTTGCATACTGACAAATTCATTTTTTTCTATATGTATTGCTTTTGTCAGCGTTTAAAGCTGGAAAAAAGATTTGATGAAGTAAAGAAATTACGTGACAAGATTGATTTAAAATATCTAAACATTCTTCAAGTTATACTATTGTATCTCCCGCAACTTCCTTACAAACTTCTGATTAAGTTCAAAAAACTTTTGATGCGCAAAGGCATTCAGCCCACTACATACTATTGAAACATTCAGCAACTCTGATAATGGATATCACTCAACAAACTTCAAGTCATAGTTTAGTGAGTCTAAAATAATTCGTGGTGATGGGGTAAATTCTTTACTAAACAAACTTTTCGAATAGTCTATTTTATCAGATTTGATACCACATAAATCTGCAATAGCATGCGATAAGTGTTCAAGGGAAAATTTCAAATCTGCATCTTGTTCAATATTGTGCTCTTTTTGAAACGCTTTTGACTGCCATAAAACGAATGGGATTTCAAACATATTTCTAGTAATGTTTTGATCAATAGAATGTCCTGCATAATCTATTTCATCAAATACCTCTTCACCGTGATCTGAAAAATAGAGCACAAAACTTTTTTGATTGCGAGCTTTAGTCAAATTAATAATTTCATGAACCACATGATCGTTATACAAAATAGCATTATCATAATGATCAACCTTTGGATCTTTAGAACGCTTTAAGGCAGGGTCAAATTTTTTAAACCGGTCTGGATAGCGCATATCGTAAGCTCCATGTGTTCCCAGGAGATGAATAAAAATTGCCTTAGGGCCATCGTTTGCTAAAAAGTCTTTAAAATGGGAAAGTACAATCTCATCGTAGGGTGCTTTATAAAACCAAGTTTCAGTTGATGTAAACTTTGTATGCTGTGCTGTCATTCCGATTTTGGTAACTAGTGTTTCATACAAACCAATGGGAGCTTGATTGGAAAGCCAGAAGGTATTAAAATTTGCAGCATTGAAAAGCTGAATGATGTTTCCATCCTTAATTTCATTTGTTAATCGCAGGGCTCTAGTTAGGGATGCAATAGTGTATGCATGTGCACTTACAATATCATTATAAACCATTAGTTCATCTTGAATCGAAGTCAATTTAGGATTGGTAGCTCTATGATAACCATATAACTGCATATGGTTTCTATTAGTTGATTCCCCAATTACGAAAACATAGAGTTCATCTCCAGTAAGCTCGGCGAACACATTAGTAAAGTCTCCATACTTATTTTGTTGTTGCTTGTTGAGCTCATTAGATGTGTTCCAATAATTCACAATTCCTGTAGAAAGTGTAAATGGTAAACTTTGAGGGTAAATTAAAGGATGGCATAACGCGATCATTGATGCTAAAACAGCTACATAATATAGCGACTTTAAATGATTATCACAAGCACGTGTAGCCTCAAAACGAATAATAAAAAATCCAGCTGTAAGAACAATAATCGTGTAAACAATTACATCAAATGAAAAGTAATCAAAAGCAAATTCAAGGGACTCCGCCGTATTGGTTTCTAATGCAATGAAAATAGCAGATGGTGAAAAAACAGCATCTAAAATCAAATAATAAGCACCTTCAAGCAATACAATTAGCAACATCAAAATACAGATTATACTCTGAAATAAAGACCACCTGTTTTTTGGAAAGAGTATCCTACAAAAAGAAATTAAACCAATTGCTAAAATTAAATTCTCCAACGCATTGTAGAGGCGAAATTTTTCATAACCACTAAATAATAACTCTAACAAGAAAGCAATTGCAAGAAAACCTAATAAAAAAACATAAAGCCTAAAAACAGAAAAAAAGCGTAGCATTGTTTAAGGCCATAAAGTTAATTCAATAAAACACCCATTCGTATATTTAACCATTCGAGACGTTTTTGCGATTAAAAAGGATTTTTCTAAGATAAAAAACGGTGACTAAAAAGTACATTAAATACGAAATGAAATGTGCCTTAACAGCTCCCACTAATCCGTATGTATCAACAAAAAAAATGGTAAACGCATATAGCGATAAAAACAAAAGCATATCAATTAGTATGTAAGGAGTAACCATGCGCCTTGCGTGGAAATACACAGACAACACAAGGGTAAGTGCTCGAAAAAAATCACCTAATAGTTGCCACCCAAAAAGAGATTTCACGGCAGTAAATTCTGATGAAAATAATACTAAGATGGCATGCTTACGCATAAAAAATAAAAAGACTAAAAATAAAGCAAACAGAGGCATCAATTTCTTAAAATATTCCACTACCTGTAGTCTGTAAAAGCCATCGCTTGTTTGAGCTGTTATTTTTGGAAGCACATACATTAACATTATAGAATTTAGCAAAATAAAATAAAAATAAGAAAATTGATTCATTGCCTCCCAATAACCCACTGCATCAATGCCAAGGATGTTTGACAAGTGATTTCTAATAAGAATAAACAATAATGGGAATGCAATTCCAGAAAATAACGTCATCAAACAATACAGAAAAAGATTTTTCGCGACTCCTTTCGACCATAACATTTTAAGTGATGGCACTTTTGATTTTAAAAAAGAAGCACTACTGAAAAAATAAAATGCTGGAACGCAAACAGTGGCAAGTAAAGCACCAGAGAGTCCAAATCTAAACGTAAAGAAACCAACAACAGCTAAGCTGCAAAAGTTAATGATCAATTCAACCCATACTACTCTTTTATAGTTCCCCAGCCCTTGCAGTATTGAAAAATAAAGCATGTGAAATCCTTGTAAAGGCACTACAAAAGCTAACGCTTTAAAAAGCCAAGTATATGTTGCGTCTTGCAATATAATAGTAGCAAAATGACTTGAAAAAAAGAACAATATTACACCTACCGACAGAGATGTTAGGCCATAGATAATGTG
>JAHEKR010000055.1 GCA_024638225.1 Flavobacteriaceae bacterium | reverse complement strand
AAGATGGAATAATTACACAAATTGATGGGTACTGGATGCTAACTCAAGATGGTGTCGACCTAAAAGCAGAATTAGGACTTGCTGAAGATGGCTATAGAGGTGCTCAAGTAAATGTCCCTTCGGTTGGTAGTCAACTGGAAGATCTACTTGAGAAAATGGAGTAGTTTGCAATGTACTCGTCACAACTACAGTTGAAATTTAGTAATGTTTCTGAGGCCAAAATTGCTGCTCAAAGTTTATGTGAACTTTTAAAAAGTCGCATATCGGTATTTGATTTTCACGGTTTACACGTAACCGTTGGCAAAGATGGTGATCTGTCAATTAGTGTCAGATTTCAGGATGTAAAAGCCATGAATGCTTTTGAACAAGATATTCCAAAGTTTATAGAAGATATTAGACAAGCTTTTTTATTCAAATTTACAAAATTTACTGGTGTTTGTGTATTTTCGTTTGAGCGTGAGGCAATGTCCTCAACAGTTCCAATTGATGTGAAGTCTTGAATAATGTCACAAATGTGTCAACTGCTTCGACCAACGAGCTATTTATATCTCTAACAAAAGTCGGCAAATTCTTCTAAAGCTAGTGTCTTTGCAATGCCTACCCCTAATTTCCAGGTATTTTTGACATCCAAATGCAACCCATCTATTGGGTCTGGTTCACAAAATTTGGCTGCATCTGCGAAATAAGTATCTTGTTCAATAGCAAGTTCACTATAGAGTTGAGCTAGTTCGGGTAACCATCGAGTGAGCTCATCTAACTCGGGAAAACCTTCTCCAGTCACTGAGGACAATGGTAAGCAATGTGGGGGAGAGACAATCATCACTTTGGGTGGAGATGTATTCGGCACAGAGGTGCCTGGGGCTGTTGGTAGATCCCTTACTACTTTAATTAAGGATCGCATCGCATTGACCGTATCTCGTGGTTTGCGGCTAGCCTCAGCAAAGGTATCATTTGTCCCAAGTGCTAAAATAACAAGATCTAATGGAGCAGCTTGGAGTAATGCCACAGATAAGTGTTTTAATCCATTACGTCCAGGTCGTCCTGCAAATTCAAGATCGGTTGTTCGTCCTCCAAGACCAGCTTCGCAAACAATTACGTCTTTTAAATTTGAGGCAAGAACATTTGGCCAACGATCATCGAAAGAGTGGCGATCTTTTTGGCTCGCATTGCGCCCCCATACAAGGGAATCTCCATAAACTAAAATGGACTTCATCAAATACCCTCCCACTTTTGAAAAACTATTAAACAAGATAAAATGTCAACTTTTTTACTTGAGCATACCAATATTCATAAAGTGAATTTACTTTATTTTGCCAGTATCGATTAATGTGTTAATCTCTACTCCATGAAACAACTCATCCTCACACTGTCTTTAATTCTAGGATTAGCCAATTCCGCTTTTGCTTTGGATGCAGGAGATAGACACGCCGATCCATTTAAAGTGATGACAAAGGGTCAAGTAATTGGTCAGGACTCATATGGGATTAACGGAGACATAGACACTTACTTTATCGTTGCATATCAAGACGAGATTTACAGATGTGATATACGGGATTACGACTACTCTTGTTATCTGCTAGACCCAAAGATTAACTAAACCCCAGCACCTGTTGATTTCGCTTTCTTAGATCAGGCCGTGCCAACTTTAATTACGACCTTACCAAAATTTTTACCTTCAAGCAGCCCATTGAACGCTTCCGGTGCAGATTCTAGGCCTTCGACCATTTGTTCGCGGTACTTGATTTTTCCAGCTTTAATCCAACCCGTCATTTCTTTGGCAAACTCTGGATAGTGGTTGGGGAAGTCATCAAAAATGATGAACCCCTGCAACTTGATTTTTTTCACCAGAAAAGCCCCCAGCATCGCACCTGAGCGATCGGGGCCTTCAGGCAGGCTGGTCGCATTATATTGTGAAACCAATCCACAAAGAGGTATGCGCGCGTTAGGGTTTAAAAGTGGCAGTACGGCCGCCAGCACAATACCACCTACGTTTTCAAAATAGACATCGATGCCATTAGGACAGGCCGCCTTTAGCTGTGCCTTAAAATCTGGGGCATTTCTGTCGATGCAAGCATCAAAGCCAAGTTCATTTACAGCATGCGCACACTTATTCGCTCCGCCGGCTATGCCGACAGCTCTGCATCCTTTGATCTTTGCAATTTGTCCCACGGTTGCCCCAACTGGACCTGTAGCTGCGGCTGTGACAACAGTTTCACCTGACTTTGGCTCGCCGATATAAATCAATCCGCAGTAGGCCGTAAAGCCTGGCATCCCCATTATGCCAAGCGCCCAAGACGGGTGTGTAGGTTCGGCTCCCATATTCGTAACGCCGGCCCCATTTGAAACGGCGTAATCTTGCCAGCCATTAAAACTGAGAACCCAATCGCCAACAGCAAACCCTTTTACACTTGAGGTTACGACGCGTGCGACGGTTCCTCCCACCATTGGGGCACCGACAGCCACTGGCTCGGCGTAGGACTTTGTGTCATTCATCCGGCCCCGCATGTAGGGATCAAGTGAAAGATACTCGGTCCGGAGCAGCATTTCACCAGCACCCGCTATTGGTTTTTCTGAAGTTTCCAGGCGTAGTGTGTTTTCATCTGGGACTCCAAACGGACGCTCAGCTAAAATGATTTTACGGTTTTTTTCTGTATTTTGTGTCATTGAGTTCTCTTATTAGTTTGAAATTTCTTATAGCTGCTAATCCGCGTGAATAAAATTCCATTCACTAAACTTAATTTAAAAGTACTTTCAAGTTCAGCTAGTCACGAAACCCGAAGGCGGGCCAAACTACTGTACTAAGACCGGGTAGGGTTGAATTGGGAAAGCGATCAAATAAAGTTGGTAACATCACCGGCGCACAACATGGGTGCCTTGGCAAAAATGCGATCTACTACCAAAGGATTGCTGCTCGGTTTTTCGTCAATAGCTCCATCAAAATCATGGAAATTTTTGCAACCAATTAAAAATAGTTTTTGTCTGCTTGCGTTCTGTATAAGGAGTTTGGGTAAAACGACGTTTTATACCATCTGCTGATAATAAAATTGTTTTACCAGTTTTCTCTGATTTTATCGAATAATGAGTTATCCGACAGAACTCTACAGTAGACTGTTTGGAAAACTTCTCACCGGTCTTTTTATCAAAAATATAAATTAAATCATCAGTTAGTATATTTGTTTTCGCGGCCATTAACCCACCTAATCATTTTTCAATTAGGCCTTTTTTTAATGTGGGCTAGTGGCCGACCACAAGCTCTTCTAACTGAGCACATGCAAAAATTCAAGAACACTAATAAGAAAAATGTGAGAGCTTGATACTTGCTACTATTGCAGCAAGGTTTTACAGGGGGTTAAATGGGAAAGCTGGTAAATGACTGAAAGTCGCACGCTAAACTTAGACTCAAAGTCTATCCTTATGCTGTTGCTCCTTGCTGCCGTTTGGGGGGGGTCATTTTTCTTTGCTGAAGTTGCCTTGAAAGAAGTTCCGCCACTAACTGTTACAATGTACCGGGTAGTTTGGGCGGTACCATTTTTGGCTTTAATAGTGTTTTTTAAAGGTATTTTAATTCCGCGATCCCTCAAGGTTTGGTGGTCCTATTTAGTGATGGGTGCACTTAATAACGCTATTCCATTTTCATTGATATTTTGGGGACAAACACAAATTGAGAGTGGATTAGCATCTATTTTGAATGGAACAACGGCTATGTTTGCTGCGGTTATTTCAGGACTATTGCTTCCCGACGAGCCTTTAACTTTGAAAAAAATTTTAGGGGCGAGCCTGGGCATTGTAGGTGTTGCTTTTATTATGGGACCGAGCGCATTGGCCAATTTTAACTTAAGCAATCTCGCTCAACTTGCTATCCTTGGCGCAACATTGTCTTATGCCTTTGCGGGTGTTTGGGGTAAGACTGCGCTTTCTGGTCAACCTCCCCTTATGAATGCACTTGGAATGTTAATCGGCAGTACAGTTTTGATGATACCAATCGTACTTGCATTCGATGGATCACCAAATCTTGCGCTGTCCGTTGAAGTGTGGAGCGCACTTATTGGTTTAGCTTTTTTATCAACTGCTTTGGCATACATCCTTTACTTTGCTGTTATGGTAAGAGCTGGAACTGCCAATCTTCTGCTGGTCACACTACTAATTCCTCCATTCGCAGTTGGATTAGGAGCGCTATTTCTAGGCGAAAAACTCGGAATCCAAGCCTGGATTGGCTTTGGCATCATTGCTGTAGGGTTTGCTGTGACTGACGGAAGATTATTTTCATATTTGTCCCAAAAGGCTTCGACAAAAAGCTAGTAATTGTAGTTGCCCAAAACCGTCCATACTTGAAGCTATCCTTATATATTTATTTTGGCTCTAAAATATAACAGCGTGTCATTTCGCCACAATTCTGCCGTTAGCACTTTAAACATTAACTTGGAAGCATATTTCATACTGTATAATTATTGGTTAAGGATGAGAATATGAAAGTTTTATCAGCAAGTATTTTTGTTATAACTATCACTGCATCGAGCTTGTTTGCAGGTAACTGTGACAAACACAATAAAGCCAAGTTAGAAGCCATGGCTTGCGAAACGGGTTTCACATGGAATGAAACCTCAGCAGAGTGCGTTCAAGACACTGCATAAATAAAAATTGGTTGGGCAATTTTGCCCAGTCATAACATTCAAGAAAGTGGGCTTTTGACTGTTGAACAAAAAGTCGATTTATATTGTGAGAGACTGGTTCTTCATTTTTTGCTCAGATCTATCAGTTGGCCTATTAAACTTTTAAGCTCACTTACTTCTTTTCTTAAGTCCCTAACTTCTTTTGTTGTTGTGTCTGTTTGGACAACTTCTGGGTCTAATTTTGCTTTAGTCTTAATATCAAGAAGTTGTTGTCCGCCACCCTTCATCATGGTTTTAATTTCACCTTCATAATAGAAAGTATCTAAGTATTTACCCTTCCTTTCATCAAACCATTTTTGGCGTGCCTCAAGGTTGGAGTCTGCAGAATCTTGATTTTCATATCCTGAAATAACTAGTAATGAAGTAGGGCTAGTTTGAACAGAAACGCTAAATTGAGTGTTGGCTAGAAAGCCACCTTTCACAGCATCTTTATGATCAGAGGTGAAAATTTTTAAGTCTTTTTCATCAGGATGCTCACTCATAATTATTCTTGCGATCATAATCTATCCTTTGTTTATATTAGCATTTGCTGCCGTAGCACCAAAGATAAGCGGTATGGTGGGTAGGATATGTTTTTTGGATTATTCCTATTTTTCGGGGAGAGGTGTTACGCCAGTTTCAGTTCGCCAAAGAAGCCCATCTTTTTTAAGGTGTACCAACATAGTCGCACTTCTTTCACCATCTGTGTAAGTGCTAATTCTGTGTTCGACTAAAATAGCTTCATTTTCATAAATACATCTTGCACTTTCACGTGTCGTTGAAATCATCCACCTAGCTAGCTGATCCATGTCAAAATCTTCTAAACGAAGTGTTTTGCCAGTAGAGTGAAAAATCATCTGATAATCTTCGTGCAAACACGAAAAATATCCTGCGATATCTTGAGTATTCCATGTGTGCATAAATTTTTCATAAATCATTTTATGTAGCTATTCCAAAATGATAGACTAGCAAACCCAAAAATACGCCCTCTACGAAAGCAACCCAAAGCATACCATAGTCACTGACACCGAGTTTGAACTTCCAAAAATCTATGTGCCTTTTATGCCAATCAATCATTCTTCATCTTTCTTGTACCAAATACACTCAAACTGATATGGATGCTTTGGGTTAGCTAAAAAAATGCCATTACTATGATATATGCCACCGCCAAGGTTATGCCTAGCATGAACATTTTGTTGGTTATATCTCTAATAAAAGGGAACTTTTTATTCAATAAGTCCTTACCGGTAATCAAACGAACAAT
>JAHEKR010000053.1 GCA_024638225.1 Flavobacteriaceae bacterium | reverse complement strand
ATAGAAATGGCACGATGTCCCATTAAATGGCTTAGACCGTATATAGCAGATGACTCCATATCTAAATGGGTAATGGCTAGTTGATGGTGCCTAAAGTTGACAAGTTGATCTAGGCTGTATGGCTTAGTGGTAGCCAAACGAAGCTGTCGTAATTGAGGTCCATAAAAACCCGAATTTGTAGCAATAACTCCTTTACTGAAGCCCAAGTCCGCACAAGCAGCCAATAGTGAAGGGTCTCCATCTGCTGCGTATGGATGGTTAAAAACCGCTGCAAGCGATAGATAATCGATTAGGGATTTAGCAACAGCGTGGGGAGGAAGTTTGTAGTAATGCAGCAGATTGTCAAATCCAATAGCAGTCTGAGCCACTACCACACTGTTCAGCGGTATATTGGGTTGGATTGCTCCCGAAGTACCCAAGCGAATCAAGGTTAGGGGCGTATGATTGGGTAAAGGATACCCTGAAGATAAATCCATGTTGAAAAGCGCATCCAGTTCGTTCAATACTATATCAATATTGTCTGTACCCATCCCCGTTGATATAACGGTGATTTTTTTTCCCGAGAATGTACCTGTCTGGGCATGAATTTCTCTAGTTTGGTGTGTAAACGAAATCGAATCAAAATGTTGGGTAACCATCGAAACACGATCTGGGTCGCCAACGGTAATAACAAATGGCGCGCAATCACCGGGCTTAAGACCTAGATGATATATTGAACCATCGTCGTTCAGGATGAGTTCAGAGGATTTCATCCGCCAACACGTTTGACTTGATGACCCACATCGCGAAGAAAATCCATGATTTTATCGCGAAAATTACCCTGAATGATGATTTCGCCGTTTTTGACAGTACCGCCTACACCACATAAAGATTTTAGTGATTTTGCCAGTTTCTTTATTTCCAGATCAGATCCAGAAAAGCCTTTTATGATGGTTACTGTTTTACCGCCACGACCTTTGTTGCTGAAATGGGCTTCTAAGTGCTGTTTTTCGCTTGTTTTTGGAGGTTGATAAGTACCCTCTGCTTCTGGAAATAGATTTTTTAAATCGGAAAGGCTATTGAGTTTGGCCATATTATTTTTTCAGTCCTAAGTCACGTAAGCGTTCTTCCAGAAAAGCTCCAGCTGTAATATCGTCATACAATTTGGGGTGTTCTTTATCGATACAATGGGGGAGTACATCTAGCTTCATTGATGAAACGGGGTGCATAAAAAACGGTATCGAGTAGCGCGAGTTTCCCCAGAGTTCTTTTGGTGGGTTCACTACTCGGTGAATGGTCGATTTGAGCTTGTTATTGGTGTGACGAGAAAGCATATCGCCTACATTTATGACAAGCTCGTCCGCTTCTGCAATAGCATCTAACCATTCTCCTTTGTGGTTTTTTACTTGAAGCCCACGTCCTTGTGCACCCATCAATAAGGTTATTAGGTTAATATCCCCATGTGCTGCAGCGCGGACCGCATCTTTGGGTTCTTCGGTAATAGGTGGATAATGAATGGGACGTAAAATACTATTTCCGCCTTTGACAAAAGGATCATAGTAGTATTCGTCTAGATGAAGATGAAGTGCAAGGGCACGAAGAACAAAAACCCCAGTTTTCTCTAAGGCTTTGTAGGTTTCTTTGCCAACTGCATTAAAGTCTGGAATTTCGTCAACTTCGATATTTTCAGGATATACTTCTCCATTTTCTGGTTTATCGTATTGTCCGAAATGCCAAAACTCTTTTAAGTCTCCTTCTTTTCTTCCTTTTGCATGTTCTTTGCCAAATGAAGTATATCCACGTTGTCCGCCAAGACCTTCAATCTCATATTTCTTTTTGACGTCTTCTGGCAAGTCAAAAAAGGCCTTTATCTGGGAATAGAGCTTATCGATTAACGAAGGGGAGAGGAAATGCCCTGAGATGGAGACAAATCCAATTTCTTCATAGGCTTTACCTAAATCAGCGACAAATTGCTGCCGATCGCGATCATTTCCAGATATAAATTTTCTAAGGTCTAAGGATGGGATATGATTCATGCCTCTAAGATAAGTATTAGATTAATATATTTTCTAGGGGTGTGTAGGGAATTCCAAAGGCATTGGCCACTTCAGGATTTGTAATTTCTCCTTTGTATACATTGACTCCTTTTAAAAAAAGAGAAGGTAATTCCGCTAAGGGAGTTTGCGCAAGTTGAGCAACGTATGGAAAAGTGGCATTGGTAAGTGCATGCGTTGATGTTCTGGGTACAGCACCGGGCATATTGGCAACCGCATAGTGTACGATTCCATCCACTTCGTAGATGGGTTGCGCGTGTGTTGTTGGCTTGGTAGTTTCGAAACATCCGCCCTGATCAACAGCCACATCAACAAGGATAGATTTTGGTCGTAAGTCTGCCAGCATTTCCCTGGTAATGAGTTTGGGTGCTTTGGCTCCCTTGACCAAAACGGCTCCAATAACAGCATCGGCGGTAGGTAAGTGTTGGCGAATAGTAGCTGTTGTAGATTCGACAGCGGTTATTTTTCCATCAAAATAAGACTCCAGCGCGTCAAGGCGATTTTTGTTGATATCAAAAATAAACACATCAGCACCCATACCAACCATTACTTCGGCAGCCTGAGTACCGACTATACCACCTCCAAGAACCAGTATTTTGGCTGGAGGAACATCAAGTACTCCGCCAATGAGTACGCCAGGACCACCTTGCGGCATTTCCAAATACTTGGCTGCCTGCTGACCTGCAAGTCTTCCAGCTACTGCAGACATGGGAGTAAGCAAGGGTAAATGACCTTGGTCATCCTCAATGGTCTCATAAGCGACAAAACAAGCACCAGACTCCATCATTGCTTGGGTTAGCGAAAGCGAAGAAGCGAAATGGAAATAGGCAAAAATGCATTGATTTGGCTGTATCAGGGGATATTCTTCAGGAAGTGGCTCTTTAACCTTAACGATTAATTCAGCTTGCGAGTATACATCACTGCGTTTTGGTACAATCGTTGCGCCCGCAGCTACATAGTCTTTATCAGAAAACCCCGAACCAACGCCTGCATCTTGCTGAACAAACAGTTGATGTTTTTTTGAAAGCATCGCAATTTGATGGGGCATAAGTCCAACGCGATATTCATTATTTTTGCATTCCTTTGGGACACCAATAATCATTACAGTACTAATTATAACACGAATGTATACATTTTGTAAAAACATTCACAATTTTACATAATATAAATTATCATTCAGTGTGGGCAGTGGGATTTTAATGTAAAGTAAATTTACCGTGGTACGTGATTTGTCTTCAAGATAATGTGCATGCACAGTATACGGCAAAGGCTGACTATTTGTTGAAAAAACGTGGAAAAGAAACTAAATAAATATAGAAAGCAGTATGAATCAGCAGTAATTTTAAGAAAACAATTCAGTCATGAATGATCGGCACAATGATATTCTTCGTATACGCCCCCAAATCAAAAAGCATCAAACATTTGACTCCATGTCTGACGAAGAGCGTTTTCAAAACGCAACCATACGTCCTGTACTAAAGCTTCAGCACCCATTACTTGTCGTTAGTTTTATCAATTATGCAAACAAACACAAGGGTGTGTTTTTTGAATTATCTATTGACAAACGCTTGGACTACATTGAGACGGCTATCTGTAAAGATCAGAAGCTCCGTAATTCTATTAAAGGAATGCTGATTGGTCAATTTACGGTTGATGAATACGCACAATACATTCAAAACTCATCAAAATTAAACAAGCGAATGATGAATTTGGTCATCACGCGTTTACAAGATCACGTACAGCTTCTTGTTCCGCAAGATTTGCCAAAAGCGGTTTAATGATTAAATGAACACTAACAATTAAAAATAAAACCATGATAAAAAAGTTACTTTTTGTGCTGCTTGTAAGCAGCACCTTTGCGCAAGCTCAAGTGTACCAAACCTATTCCATGCTCTTTGTACGCGTAGAAGGTGATCAAAACGCTTTTGAAGAATTACAAGACAAGTATATGGTTCGGGCTGCACAAGCAGCTGTAGACAAAGGTGAGATTGCTTTTTGGGCATTTTTGCGTCACGTAAACTTTGACTATATAAACGACGAGAATAACTACAATTACGTTTTTGTACAATCCAATAAAGACATCGATGCCCTGCTGAGTGATCGAAATAAATGGTGGACACGTAATGATGCATTTTTCTCCAATGAAGAACAAGCCGCCATAGAGGCATTGGAAGAAAAGTTTACTTGGGCTGCGGATACGCAAATGATCTTTGTAGACGAAACCAGTATTGCTTTAGGCTTGGGCACGCACATACAGTTTAATTTTGCCAAGCCAGAGAACATAAATGCCTTTATTGAGGCGAACAAAAATGTATGGCGTCCTCATTTTGAAAAAATAATGTCTGAAATTGGAATGCTAAATTGGGGTGTTGGCCGTTCGTTGGGTCCTTGGGGCAAGGACTACCCGACCGTTAGCACTTGGGATATGTTTGATTCTTTGGAAAACTTGATGAAATACCGCATTGGGCATCCCCTACCCGATTCTGTATTGGAACAAGTTGCACGAGGCGAAGCTGGAGGCCCAGTCGATTGGATGGCTCAGCTTATTTTCGAGGCCAAAAATTTTGCTGTAGCTGCCCCTTAAGGGAATCTTTCGTTTATCAATAGCTGCCTGTGGGCATGTTTTTCTTATATATATTAAACCTTGATATTAATTCATTTAAACAGTCGGCCGTAGCAGGAGCTTTAATTATTCGGCAAACCCTTCTGAGCATTCCATGAAATTTTGAGCGACCCAAACTACACATTGAAGTTGACGGTATTCAACACAACCAGAGCACCCAACAAGCCCTTTCAGATTTAAAAAGAACCTTTTACTCAATGCAGGACGGTTTTTTTCCATACGTATTCCAAGTGTTTTGGTTAGAAACGAGTTAACCGAATCCGTAAATTATTTAGTAGAATTAATTTTGGAGAGGTACTACAAGCACTTAAATAATTAAAACAAAGTCCTAATTTTAAAACCAAGCGAACCCCCATTTCCTACACACAAAAAGATTTCTTACATTAGTATTTCCTAAATCTTAATCACATGAAAAAACGCGAATCCGTTCGGCATATTATGGCTAATGAGCCTTTGGTTCTTCATCTAAACGATGGCTTAAGCGAAGCCGAAAAACTCTTTAAACAGCATCACGTACGTCATTTACCTGTAGTTTCAGGAGATAAAATTGTGGGCATCCTGAGCATGACAGACCTGGCACACATCAGCTTTGTAGACAGCTACGACCCCAATGATTTTTCTGTGGATACCTCGGTTTATTCCTTGTTCTCGTTGGAGCAAATTATGGTGCGCAACCCCAAATGTATATCCGATAAAGCCACGATTAAAGAAGTGGCCGAAATTTTTCTTGAGGCATCCTTTCATGCCTTACCCGTGGTTGATGATGACAACAAGCTTATCGGGATAGTAACCACTACAGATCTAATTAAGTACTTGGTGGAGCAGTATTAGGTTTTAACTACCTAAAAGACAACACGCTACAATATTTGCGGTGGAAAATTTCCACCGCAAACCAAGGTTAACAATATTCATTAAATCAACGACTCCCCGTCCGCATTGGTGGTAAGCACGGCGCTCATATAGTCCACAAAGGGGCGTACGGCTTGCAGGGCAGCGTCTAGGCGGCTCATAAAGTCCGCAGCGGCAACTTCCTTCTCAGTATAGCGAAGCATAAAGATATGCTGCTTAAAACGGAGTAAATCGATATGTGGGTGGTCTTTAGCATAGCCCTTAGGTGCAGTCTTCACGGCATTGCCTTGCAATTCGCCCCAAATGTTTTTAAAGGAAGGTGTGTTTATAATGTTGCGGTATTCATCGCCATCCAGATCAATCTCTTGACGGATGCGTTTGAGGTCTGCCGGCGCAGGATCCCAAAAACCACAGGCCAAAAAGATGTCGTCGGGC
>JAHEKR010000031.1:12509-29974 GCA_024638225.1 Flavobacteriaceae bacterium | reverse complement strand
ACCTATTGGACTAACTTGGTAGGTGTTTGTATCATCACTAGCCACCCAAATATCTATATGTAAATATTCCATTGCAGACATGTCTGTGACGGTCAAATCTGTTCCTTGATAATTAAAGTTGGAATATACCATCAAATTATTTCCACCAACATCATAATTTGTACTTACGGAACCAGATTGACCCCAGTTTGGATTGTATTCTGTTGCGATATCGGTGTACGCATCACTGTATACTGATATTACATCTGCAGCATCTTTAGTAGGCGCTGCTGGTGAGTCTGAAGGAACAGCAGGAACAGGGATAGCAGACCCTTGAACAGCAGATAAATCATCAAAATAAGCAGTATAAGCCGCAGTATTATTTAATGCCCCCGCAGCATCAACAGATGTTCTTATTGCTAATTCACCCCACTCACCTGTAGCACCTGTAAAGGTAAATGAAAGTGTTTCCCATCCACTTCCCGTGTGAGCTACTGTGTTTGCAGCGTCATCAATGTTGGTTTGTCCGCTTTGCCCAGCCTGAATAATACCTCGTAAGTGAATTGCAGTAGATGAATAAACCTTCAAACTAACCGTTTGATTTGCAGTCAAATCCATATAGTGTGTTTGTGGTCTCATGAAAACTCCTTTCCAATCATTTCCACCAGCTTCAACAGTTACTTGACGTACAGTATTGTTGGCATCAACAGGGTCAGCAACAGCGGTGTTGGCTGTAGTTTGACCTTCACCAAAACCTCCATATACGTCAGCTGTAGCATTATTAGATAAATTTGAGAAATCTTGTAACAAAACTTGAGCTTGAGAAATAAAGATTCCAAAAACAAATAATGTTATGTAAGTAAATAATTGTTTCATAATTTTTAATTTTCTCAAATATATACTTGCATATTATTGAAATGAAAAATAATATCTATACAATATATATACATCATAAAATATACCTACCGCAAATGCGAATATGTAAAAAAAGGGTGCTTATAAGTGAAGAATCGCGTCTTTGTAACGCTTATTTAAGGCTTTTTGAAGTGGGTATACAATATACTTATGCGCTTGGCCAACGCTACATCAAGCGAAGTAACGGCACCTTGGTCTTGGGTGCGTAATGAAATCCCGATGCGGTTGTAGCTGTTTTGCCAGTCGGGATGATGGTTCATTTTTTCAGCTGCTTCCGCCACCACTTTCATAAAGCCGAAAGCTGTTTTAAAGTCTTTAAAAACCAACTCGGTTTTGATGCATCCTGCATCCCACTGCCAATCGGCAGCTTCTGTGCCAAGAGCCTTAACAATACTTGCTTCTGTGTACTGTGTCATTACACCTCGCAGCTCATGTCTGCTCCGCAACATTGCGGCGATTTGATTTTTCCCTCGCAAGAAGGGCATTGAGAAATCTGTACCTCACTGCCATCATCAAGAGATAAATGACCGTTTTCTAAAGGTCTGTCGCATTTCGCACAAGATGCGTTAACCGACATACCACATTGATTGCATGCGTATGTTGCCATGATTATTGTTTTTATAAAGATACAACTTATATATTTCCACCAATTATAACGTAAATTTGTAGCGCTATGAAAAAAATCATCATCATTGGCTCTGGTTTTTCGTCTCTATCGGCAGCCTGCTATCTAGCCAAAAAAGGACATCAGGTTGATGTGTACGAAAAAAACGATTCCCTCGGAGGTCGTGCACGACAGTTTAAAAAAGATGGCTTTACCTTCGATATGGGTCCCTCCTGGTATTGGATGCCCGATGTATTTGAGTCGTTTTTTGCTGACTTTGGCAAAAAGGTTTCCGATTATTATACACTAAATCGACTTGCTCCTGGCTATCAGGTGGTGTTTGGCCCTGAAGATATTTTTCCTGTAGAAGATAGTATTCCCAAAATTGCTGCCCGATTTGAAGCAATAGAAGCCGGAAGTGGAGCGAAACTTACCCGATTTTTAGAAAAGGCGCGCAACAATTATGAGATTGCTGTCAAAGATTTGGTCTATCGACCAGGCGTTTCCCCATTAGAACTGGTAACGCCACAAACGGTCAAAAAAGTAGGCTTGTTTTTTACCAATATTCGCCAGCAAGTAGAGAAGCAATTCAAAAACCAGAAGCTGCGCTCTTTACTGCAATTCCCGGTTTTGTTTTTGGGCGCAAAACCCGAAAGCACACCTGCCTTTTACAACTTTATGAATTATGCCGATTTTGGCCTGGGTACTTGGCACCCCGAAGGAGGTATGTACCAAATTGTTCACGGTATGGTACAGTTGGGTAAATCTTTGGGCGTTACCTACCACACAAGCAAAGCTGTTGATGAAATTATTCTTCAGGATGGCAAAGTTACTGGCATACGTATTGATCAAGAAACCATTGAAGCGGATGCCGTTATCTCGGGCGCCGATTATCACCATACCGAAACATTATTACCCAAAGAAAAGCGCGCCTATTCCGAATCCTATTGGGACAAAAAGACGTTTGCCCCTTCATCACTCCTCTTTTATATAGGACTTGATAAAAAAATAGATAATCTAGCACATCACAATTTATTTTTTGATGTTGATTTTGATGCACATGCCGAGAGCATTTACGATACGCCTGAGTGGCCAGAGGAGCCTTTGTTTTATGTAAACCTTCCCTCACAAAGTGATGCCGCTATGGCACCCAAAGGGAAAGAAGCGTGCTTTATCTTGATTCCCATTGCACCTGATTTGGAGGACACTCCCGAGCTAAGACAAAAATATTTTGAGCTGGTTATGCAACGTATGGAGCGCCTGACAGGACACGACATCAAGCCAAACATTCTATTCAACGAATCGTTTTGTGTCAAGGAGTTTAAGGAAGTGTACAATTCCTACAAAGGCAATGCCTACGGCATGGCCAATACCTTGTTGCAAACTGCATTTTTGCGCCCAAAAATGAAAAGCAAAACAGTGAAGGACTTGTACTTTACAGGCCAACTTACTGTTCCAGGACCCGGTGTTCCTCCAGCCTTAATTTCTGGAAAAATCGTCGCTGATTTTTTTAAATAAAACGTTTATGCAAGTAGTTGTTCATTCCGAAGATTCACGCGGTAGTGCCGACCACGGTTGGCTCCAAGCCAAGCATAGTTTTAGTTTTGCCGGTTGGTTCAATCAGGAGCGTGTACAGTTTGGCGCACTTCGTGTACTTAACGACGACATTATTCAAGGCGGTATGGGTTTTGGAACGCATCCGCACGACAATATGGAAATCATTACCATCCCTTTAAAAGGTGATTTGGAACACAAAGACAGCATGGGGAATACAGCAGTCATTAAAGAAGGAGAAATACAAGTGATGAGTGCTGGAACAGGAGTATACCACAGCGAGTACAACAAAAATCAAGAAAAAGAAATCAATTTATTGCAATTGTGGATTTTTCCAAACAAGCGAAATGTTACTCCTCGCTACGATCAGATTCCCATCCATACGCTTCACAAAAAAAATGAGCCTTTTCAGATTTTGTCTCCATACCCCGATGACGATGGCGTTTGGATCCATCAAAACGCCTGGTTTCATTTACTCGATTTAGATGCCGAACACGCGACCTATTACGGCCTTAAAGCGGAAGGGAATGGAGTATACGCTTTTGTCATTGAGGGTGAAGTAGAAATTGGCGAGCAGCTTCTCGGTGCCAGAGATGCAGCGGCTATTTCAGAAATAGCTACATTTGAATTAGTTGCCCATCGGGAGGCTCAAGTATTGCTAGTCGAAGTACCGATGGCTGTATAAACCCTAAAACCCAAGCCTTATGTCCAAACAAGTCTTTTTCGTTTCAGGCATGACCTGTAGTAGTTGTGCCGCCACCATATCCGAAGCATTAGAAGCCCTAGCGGGTGTACAAACAGTCAGTGTCAATCACCATTCTGGAAAAGTCGACATCCTTGCAGCACAATCGATAAGCCGTACAGAAGTTGAGGCGGCACTTCCCAAAAAGTACGCTTTGCTTGACGCGTCAATGGAGCCAACCAACAAGTTAACGCAACTCAAACCCCTCTTTTTGATTGTTACATTTCTTATCGGTGCTGACCTAATGATTCACTGGGCGTCATGGGAGTTAAATGCCATGATGTATGATTTTATGGGGATGTTTTTTCTTGTTTTTTCTTTTTTTAAACTCTTGGATGTCAAGGGTTTTCAGATGAGCTTTCGGCAATACGACCCCTTAGCTGCACGAGTAGGCCTATACGGCTGGATATATCCTTTTATTGAGCTGGGTCTTGGCGTTTGTTATGTCCGTGATTATGTCCCCCATTGGATCTTGTGGACGACCATTTTTGTGCTTGGCCTAACGACTGTTGGCGTGGTTCGCGTATTGCTTCAAAAACAACAAATACAGTGCGCCTGCTTGGGTAGTGTACTAAACCTTCCGATGACCGAGGCTACCTTTATCGAAAACGCCGTCATGCTGGTTATGGCTGGAAGTCTACTGCTTTAATTGAGCGACAAAATCTGCCAGGGCGACCTCGAATTTTTTGCGTAATTCGTCATCGGTAATTCCATTCTTTTCCGAAAAAGTTTCGTTAAAAGAAGGCAGTGAAAAAATCGGAATAGTAGGGTTGTCTCTAGACAAACGCAGATGTGCAAGCTCCAAAACAGTCTTGGCTCCACGAACACCCGTAGAGGTTGCGAGCAACAACATGGGCTTGCCGCACCAAATGGGTTTTTCTAGCCGTGAGATCCAATCAAAAACATTTTTAAAAGCTGTAGTATAAGCTCCGTTGTGTTCGGCAAATGAGATAATAATCCCATCGGCACGATTTAAGGCAGCCTTAAATGCATGTGCTTTTTCGGGGATGCCTTCCTTTTCGCGATCAGTACTGTATAGCGGCATTTCAAAGTCATTTAAATCCAAGAGATTGACGGTTGCATTGGGAACGTTTTGCGCAGCAAAATGTACCAACTTTTTATTGATAGAGTTTAGGCTTGAACTTGCGCCAAAGGCAACGATATTAGGCATAGCTTCATTTTTTTGTAAAAATACAAATCACATGAGGACCTAAGGTTTTTTTAGATAGAAATTTTGGCTAAGAAGGCAGGATATTTTCTTGTTTGTTCGGAAGTGATCCACACATGATTTTCGTCAATGACGCATACGGCTTCTATTTGGGCACCATTAAAATCAAGGGTGTACTGGCTAATAGTTGCTTTAGCAGCAGTTTCAAGATCAAAATGACGAATCACATAGAGGAATTGATTATTCGACTTTCCATATCCAGTCAAAACGAGTGTTTTGCTTTTGGAATCGAAGTCGGCGCCGGTAATGAGCGAACCAACAGCCAAGGATGCTATTTTTTTTGCTGCTTTGTTTTCCTTGCTGGAATTGGGCAGCAAGTAAAGCTCTGTTGTTTTTGTTTTTCTGTTTTTGGAAAATAAGAGCAGTTGACCGTCAATATAAATCAAGCCTTCTGCATCAAAAGGCGTAGCCTGATTAAAGGTATAATCGGTTTGTTCAGGATAGTGGAAAGGGATGGAGTCAAGCACGGTTGCTGTATTCTTTTGAAAGGCTATATCAAGAAGGTATAGATTTTGTCGCGTGCCGAAGTTATTGCCCATATCTGCAACGATTAATCGCTTATCGATTGTAGTTATGTCTTCCCAATCTATGTTTTTGTGTTGCTTGGCCAGTGTTCTTTTGGTTAGAAGTTTGCCCTTGGGACTAATGGCATAGAGCGTTGCCTCGTTACCAGAATCGTTATGGGTCCAAAGGGTATCCTGTAGTATGGCTAAGCCCGATGTTTCCTCGAGCACCTGAGGCAGGATATATTGTTCTAGGATTTGCTGCCCAACAGCAACATTTGTTGTCAACATAAAAATGATAAATGACCAAGTACGTATTGTGGGAAACATCTTTTTTTAGATAAACTGTTTATTGGGCAAAGGTACAGCTTATCCCAGTAGTTAGTTTGCATTAATTATTTGATTCAATTTGTTTCTTTATTCTATCTTTAACACATGGGCGAGCAGGTGGTGTTGAGTTTCTTTTCGTATAGCCAAAATAAATTTTGGGCATTTACGCAAATGCAACGCGCGATCCCAGAAGTGTTGGCATGTTCGGGAATAAAATTTGTAAAGACACTTGGAACAGGAGCCGGACTTGGGTTTAGTTTATGGCCCGATTTTTCTACCTATGCCTTACTGACAGTCTGGGAAGATAAAGCCACGAGCACTGCCTTTTTGGAAGATAGTAAGCTAATGAAAAGGTTTATTTCGCGCTCAGCAACACAGCAACACTTTTTGTTACATCCGCTTCAAAGCCATGGTTTGTGGGGCAAGACCAATCCTTTTATTGCCACTCCTCGTGACCTTAAACCAAATGAACAAATCGGAATTATTACACGTGCCACTCTTCGTCCAAGCCGATTAGTTGAATTTTGGTCGGCTGTTCCAAAGGCATCAAAAGCTATTCAGAAAGCAAAAGGAGTTTTGTGGTATAAAGGGATCGGCGAGTGGCCATTGGTGCAACAAGCTACCTTTAGTATATGGGAAAGCCTTGAAGATGTTAAAGCATTTGCCTACAAGCATACAGATCACGCAGCAATTGTCAAAAAAACACGCCAACGAAATTGGTATAAAGAAGATTTGTTTGCCCGCTTTGCAGTTCGTAAACTAACCCTTAAATAAGATGGCTAAGGCAATTATTATAGGAGCAGGAATTGGCGGTATCGCTACCGCAATTCGCTTGGCGCGTAAAGGTTACCAAGTTGACTTGTTTGAGGCCAACGATTATATTGGTGGTAAGCTATCCACATTTCGTCTGGGAGATTACAGGTTTGACGCTGGGCCGTCGTTGTTTACCATGCCTCAGTTTGTAGATGAGTTATTTGAGTTATGTGGCGAAAGACCTGAAGAATTTTTTCAGTACAAAAGAAAAGACATCGCCTGCACCTATTACTGGGAAGACGGAGTTCGCCTAACGGCTTATGGCGATACGACGAAGTTTGTACAAGAAGTAGAACAAAAACTAGGGGTTTCCAGCGCAAAACTTAACCGCTACTTGACAAGGGCAAAAAAGAAGTTTGACCGAACCCGAGCCTTGTTTTTGGAGCGCTCACTGCACAAATGGAATACTTTTCTGAGGAAGGAAACCCTGGTGGGTATCGCGCGGTATTTTTCTTTTGAAATCGACAGTACATTAAACCAAGTCAACCAAAAGCAGTTAGCAGAGCCTCATTTGGTGCAATTCTACAACCGATTTGCTACCTACAACGGTTCTAACCCGTACAAAACACCCGGCATGATGACCTTGGTACAGCATCTGGAACAATTTTATGGGACATATATCCCACACAAAGGGATGGGCGAAATCAGTAAGTCACTATGTGAGCTGGCCAAGCGCCAAGGCGTACAAGTTTACCTAAATCAAAGAGTTGATAAAATTGTCATCGAAAACAAAACAGCCGTTGGTGTGGTCGCCAACGACAAAATGCATCGGGCAGATCTGATTGTCTCCAACATGGATGTCGTTCCTACTTATCGAAAACTCTTACCCGATCAAATGCAACCAGAAAAAATTCTATCCCAAGAGCGGTCTAGCTCGGCAGTGATATTTTATTGGGGTATAGGAAAATCCTTTCCGCAGCTGGACTTGCACAACATCTTTTTTTCTGATGATTATAAGGCAGAGTTTGACGCTATTTTTAAGACGAAAACTTTTTTTGAGGATCCTACAGTTTATGTGAACATCACTTCTAAAGACGTGCCTACAGATGCACCTTCGGGCAAAGAAAATTGGTTTGTGATGGTTAATGCGCCTCATGATACTGGACAAGATTGGAAGGAGCTAAGTATAGCGCTACGCAAGTGGGTTATCCAAAAGTTGAACCGTGCTCTCGAAGTTGATATTGCCCCACTAATTGAAGAAGAATGGATAATGACTCCAGATGTCATTGAGGCGAGGACACAGTCTTATTTGGGCGCGCTTTATGGGGCATCTTCCAACAATAAAATGGCGGCATTTATGCGTCATCCAAATTTTTCAAAACAACTTACAAACCTTTACTTTTGTGGTGGAAGCGTACATCCTGGTGGAGGTATCCCATTGTGTTTGTTGTCCGCCAAGATTGTAGCCGATTTAACGCCGATACCATGAGAGACTTATTTTTTCCAGTGACCGCTATGGCCAAAATTTCTGTTGGCTTGATTTGGCTATTTCATTTTTCGGGATTACTGGGGATTTTATTCATTGACCGCGAACTATTTTTGGAGACTACGCCAGTAAATTTATTCATCACTTTTGCGCTTCTATTTTTCAACCAACCAGATGTAAATAAAGACGTGTTCATTGCCGCTGGCTTCGCCTTTCTTGTCGGGATGTTTGTTGAGTTATTAGGTGTTAATTACGGGTTGATTTTTGGGCAATATGTATATGGAAATAATTTAGGGATTAAGCTTGGCGGTGTTCCCCTACTCATTGGAGCAAATTGGGTGATGCTTACTTTTATTACAGGTGCTGTTGGTGCGGTAATTTTTAAAAAGTCTAGATTAAAAGCTGCTGTTTTGGGGGCCTTGCTGATGGTCTTGCTTGATTTGGTTATTGAGCCGGTAGCCCCAAAGTTTGATTACTGGGAATTTGCTGAAGAAGTAGCTCCTTTTTCAAACTATTTGGGGTGGTTTTTAGTTGCTTTACCCATACAGTGGATATATCAAACTAAAGTCAAGATTAAAGACCGTGTTTTTTCCATTCATTTGGTTTTGATTCAGTTTTTATTTTTTGGCATTTTTGCACTTTCTCAACTGGCCTCGTAGTTCAACGGATAGAATAGAAGTTTCCTAAACTTTTGATCTAGGTTCGATTCCTAGCGAGGCTACTAAATAATGCTAATTAGAGCTTTTCGGACCCATTTTAGATTTCCAGTCATTAAGTTCTATTAAAAGGTTAGCAGATAACTTCGTTTTTTGATTGACTATGTTTTCTCTTTCGTAAGGGTCTTTTTTCATGTTGTAAAGCTCAACTCTGTTCGTCTCAAACCAATGAATTAGCTTGTATTTTCCTTTTCGAATTGCCGATGATTTAGTGTCACCCGTATTTTTGGGTCTAGCATGATGCGAATGCCAGTAAACAGTTCGGTTATGCCATTTCTCTTTTAAATTAATAATTGGAAGCATACTTTGCCCGTCTACATGTAGGTTTATTCCGCTTGTCAAATCCAACAGCGTTGGAAAAATATCCATAAGCAATACAATAGATTTATCTTCGACTCGAGGCTTGAAGCGATTTTGCCATTTTACAAATAAAGGCACTTTTATTCCGCCATCATATAGCCATCCTTTTCCGGCACGCAACGGATAATTGGAGGTGGCAAGACTTCTTTTATTGTAGCCGTCGTTGGACAAACCCCCGTGATCAGATGAAAAAATGATCACCGTATTTTCTAAAGCACCCTGTTCTTTTATATAAGCTAGAATTTCACCAATGTTTTTATCTAAGTTTTCGACCATGGCAGCATAGGTTGGATTATCCTGCCGCATTTTTGTTCTTCCTGTTCCTTCTTTAACGTATTCCGGTTGATTCCCGAAATCAAAAGAATCAATTTCCAATACATTGCGCTTTATGTCTGCAGGTTTTGCCTCAAGTGGCTGATGCACAGCATAATATGAAAGCATTAATAAAAAAGGCTTCGACGCTTCACGGTTGTCCAGATAGTTTATTGCTTGAGATGTCATCACATCAGTTAAATAATCGCCATCAAAACTTACCTTACTTACATCAGGAATTGGTTTCTTTTTGTTTTTACCTTTTCGCTTTAGTACATTAAAAGGATAGATAAAACTAATTGGAGAACCAGCTTGTCCTGCGGCAAAACTAAATTGAAATCCAAAATCACTCAAGCTTTGTTTATCTCCTAAGTGCCACTTACCAAAATAAGCAGTTTGATAGCCTAAGTTATTAAATGATTTAATAAAATTTTTGTTTTCAGTTATACGATTCAATTTAAACCCATCATCAGGAACATTTCCATTTTGTATTGGGTAATTACCCGTCATCATTGAAAATCTTGAGGGAACACATCTGGGATAATTTGAATATGCTTTTGTAAATGAAATAGATTGAGTTGCAAGCGTATCAATATGTGGTGTTTGATAAATTTTTGAACCATGGATACTAAGATCATGAAATCCTAAGTCATCAACGTGAATAATTAATATGTTAGGACCCGATTGAGCTGCTGCTAAAAAGCAGAATAAGGAACAAAAAATGGATAAAAAACGAATATTAACGAACATGCTCATCGGTAAAAAATGAAAGCAACCGCTTTTTTAATTTAGATCGGCTACAGTTCTAAAGCCCGTATGAATACTTCCCGTATCGGGTGTCGTTTTCATACGCATGGAGTTTCGGTATCCACTGCAATAACTATCGTGACACAAAAAGCTTCCTCCTCTAGTAACGCGCTTCTCGGCCAATGGTTCATTGGAGTCATAACTTGTCGTGGGCCCTTTTGGATTATCGGTAATTTTCCCTTCCAGTGCTTGGTAGTACTCTTCGTGATACAGGTCTGCACACCATTCCCATACATTTCCAGACATATCGTAAAGCCCATATCCGTTGGCGTTAAAATGTTGTACAGGTGCGGTAAGATAATAGCCGTCGCGAAGTTTGTTTTGATAGGGGAAACTTCCTTCCCAAGTATTGGCTTTGGCATTGCCTTTCTCTATCGCCTCATTTCCCCAAGTGTAAACAGCATTTTGAATTCCGCCCCTGCTGGCATATTCCCACTCAGCTTCTGTAGGTAAACGCTTTCCGGACCATTTGCAATAAGCTACAGCATCGTACCAGCTGACATGGACTACCGGATGAAGTTCCTTTCCTTCGATTGAACTTCCAGGACCTTCTGGTTGTCGCCAATTTGCGCCTTTACGCCATTGCCACCATTGGCTTACATCACGTAAATGAACAGGCTTTTCAGATGGAATAAAGACCAAAGATGCAGGCGCCAACAAGGCCTCGTCAGGCTTTGGAGTTCCTGGCGGTAAAGATTTTTTGAGTTCATTCCAATCCACTGCTTTTTCGGCTGTAGTCACATAGCCTGTTTCGGAAACAAACTGCGCAAATTGTGCATTGGTTACTTCATGGATATCCATCCAAAAAGAATCTATAAGCACATCGTGCTTGGGAAATTCATCACGCCATGCTTGTGCATCATCACCACCCATCGAAAATCTACCTCCTGGAATGAGTACCATTCCTGCGCGTGTAGCGTCTGCATCCGAATCGGGATTACTTTCCGAGGAAGAAAAGCGAGTATTGGTAGGCGTACAGCTATGCCCATCGGGCGTAGCCTTTTTTGGCGTTTGGGTGCAACTCGATATGCTCAAGAGCAAAACAAAAAGGAACCCAGCGAAAATTCTGTGCAACAACATCTGTCAAATGTAGAATATTTTTTAATTTTTAGATAATCCAGAATGGTACTATCGTTTCAATCAATGCTACATTTTGGTATAGTTTTTTGAAAAAATCATTTCCAGTACACAAATAAAAAAAAATTAAATAAATTGTTTTAATGAAACATTTCCATTTGCTTTTTACGCTTGTATTGGCTGTTCTTTTCTTTGGCTGCAGCAGCAATAAGTCAAAGCCCAATATTTTATTTATATCTATTGATGATCTAAAACCAGAACTAGGGATTTTTGGAGAGGATCACATCAGCTCACCCAATATAGATCAATTGGCACAAGATGCCGTTCGTTTTAATCGCGCCTATTGCAATGTGCCTATTTGCGGTGCGTCACGAGCCAGCATAATGACAGGAGTTTACCCAACACCCACAAGATTTGTTACCTACTATGCAAGGGCTGACAAGGAAGCCGATCAGTATCCCACATTGCCCGAAACACTTAAAGACAATGGTTATTTTACCACGACTCTGGGCAAAATTTTCCATTTCCCTGACGATTCTGTTGAAGGGTGGAGTGAACTTCCATACCGTCCAGACTTCCCCAATCGAATTGACCAACAAGAGCTTTGGCGCGACTATCAATCCGAAGAACTTGCGTGGACAAAAACCCAAAACCTTCCTCAAGGAGTTGCGGGCCCTGCTTGGGAAGCGGCTGATGTTGCTGATTCCATCTACTACGATGGAAAAACAACCCAACTAGCACTTAAAAAATTGGAGCAGCTTAAAAATTTGGACAAGCCATTTTTCTTTGGACTAGGCTACATACGTCCTCACCTTCCCTTTAATGCACCAAAAAAGTATTGGGATTTGTATGATGAGGACGAAATTACACTGGCTACAAATCACTATATGCCAAAAAATGCCCCCGATGGAGCAAAGTTTAATTTTTCGGAGTTGCGCAGCTACACAAATATTGCAAACGACAACAACTTGATTGATGAAGCTCAAGCCCGAAAACTAAGACATGGATATTATGCTTGTGTTAGCTTTATAGATGCACAAATTGGGAAAGTAATCCATAAGCTCAAAGAGCTCGATCTTTACGATAATACGATTATTGTACTTTGGGGCGATCACGGATTTAGTTTGGGCGAACATACTCATTGGGGAAAGCACACCTGTTTTGATCAATCCTTGCGGGTACCGCTGATGATCAAAGCACCAGACCACTTGGCAGGCGTTTCCACCCAAGCCCTCGCAAGTTTAATTGACGTTTATCCAACCGTGTGTGCCTTAGCTGGAATTGAACAACCGAATCATCTTGAAGGCAAAAGCCTTATCCCTGCCCTCAAAGACAGACAAGCTGTGGTCAATGAGCAAATTTTTGCCCGTTATGTAAAAGGCGAGACAGTTAAAAACGACCGCTTTATCTATACTAAATATTATAAAAATGGAGCAAAATGTGAAACACCTACTGGAGCAATGCTTTACGATCATGCCAACGATCCTGAAGAAAAAATCAACCTTGTAGATGCTCCAGAACATCGTGAAACGGTAAACGAATTAAAAGCATTGTTAGCGACACATATGCAGACGCGTTTTGAACTGAAACAAAACTGATATTTAATTTAAATGAATAATTTGTATTATTAATTAAACTAAAAATTGAATAAAGACATTTTATATTGCCCTTTTTTTGTAGCCAATATGATAGCATGTTTTAACACTAACCAGTATTTATGTACAGTATAGGATTTGATATTGGTAGCTCATCCGTCAAAGCAGCTTTGGTGGAGACAAGCTCTGGCAAAAGCATCGCCGTTGTTCACGAGCCGGCAAATGAAATGGACATATATGCCCCTCAAGTTTCTTGGGCGGAACAACAACCTGATATGTGGTGGAAACATGTTTGTGTAGCTAGCAAACGACTTTTGTCAGAAAACGATATTGACGCAAAACAAGTCAAAGGCATAGGTATCTCCTACCAGATGCATGGGTTGGTTGTTGTAGATAAAACAGGAACACCCCTACGTAATGCAATTATTTGGTGCGACAGTAGAGCTGTTTCGATTGGCGAGAAAGCCTTTTCCGACCTCGGAGTGGTAAAGTGTATGGGCCACTTATTGAACAGCCCTGCCAATTTTACTGCATCCAAACTCAAGTGGGTACACGATAATGAACCAGCGGTGTACGAAAAAATCCACAAGTATATGTTGCCTGGAGATTATATTGCCTATAAGTTCTCTGGCCTTATGCGAACTACGGCGAATGGACTTTCTGAAGGAACTCTTTGGGACTACAAAGAAAACAAGGCAGCAGACTGGCTTTTGGACTATTACGGTCTAGACCGATCATTAACTCCTGAGATTGTTTCTAATTTTTCTTCCCAAGGAAATGTGGATAAAGCAGGTGCTAAAGCATCCGGATTAGCAGTGGGAACCCCGATTATGTACCGCGCAGGCGATCAGCCAAACAATGCACTTTCCTTAAATGTACTAAGCCCTGGAGAAGTTGCTGCTACTGCGGGCACATCTGGAGTAGTGTATGCGCTGACCGACAAAACTACATCACAAGAACCTGAGCGAATCAATCATTTTGCGCACGTAAACTACACCAAGACCACGCCTACAGTAGGAAAATTACTCTGTATAAACGGTTCAGGTATTCAGTACCGCTGGATGAAAAACAACAGTGGAAACCCGAGTTATCCACAAATGAATCAGCTGGCAGCACAAGAGCCAATCGGGTCAAATGGATTGCTCGTTTTGCCTTTTGGTAATGGTGCAGAACGTATGCTACATAACAAAAATGTAGGCGCACAATTTGTCAATATAGATTTGAACACCCACCATTCGGCTGCAATGTATCGCGCTGTATTAGAAGGAATTGCCTTTTCATTTGTCTATGGAATGGAAATTATGGCCAAAGACCAAACCGAAATGAAAGTCATCCGCGCAGGGAATGATAACCTCTTTCAATCCGAAGTTTTCTCCAATACCATTGCTACTTTAGTAGGACAAGAAATTGAGTTGTACAATACTACGGGCGCAGTTGGTGCTGCTCGTGCGGTATCCTTAAACCAAAACGACATAAAAGCTTTTGGAGCTGCAGTTAGTCAACACGACTATGTGAGCAGTTTTACTCCTTTGGCAAATAAAGCACAATACCAAGAAGCTTACCAAGAATGGAAAGCACATCTACAAACCATTTTAACACATAAACACAAATAACATGATAGTTTTAGGAGATAAAGAATACTTTAAAGGAATTCCAGAAATTAACTATGAAGGAAAGGATTCAAGTAATCCGATGGCGTACAAATACTATAATCCAGACCAAGTAGTTGCTGGAAAAAGCATGCGTGAACACTTTAAGTTTGCTATTGCCTACTGGCATAGCTTCTGTGGTCAAGGAGGAGACCCTTTTGGACCTGGCACACAGCAATTTCTATGGGACCAATCTTCGGATCCCATTCAGCGCGCTAAGGACAAGGCAGATGCTGCTTTTGAGTTCATCACAAAAATGGGATTCGACTACTTCTGTTTTCACGATGTTGATTTAATTGATGAAGCACCAACACTAGCTGAAAACCAAAAACGCTTGCAAACAATCGCGGATTATGTCGCTCAAAAGCAGCAGGCATCAGGAGTAAAATTACTTTGGGGAACCGCAAACTGTTTTTCCAACCCAGCCTATATGAATGGCGCCGCCACAAACCCTGACTTTAATGTGGTCGCTCGTGCGGGGGCACAAATCAAAATGGCGTTAGACACCACCATCGCTCTTGGTGGTGAAAACTATGTTTTTTGGGGAGGTCGTGAAGGATATATGTCATTACTAAACACCGATATGGGACGAGAGTTAGACCATATGGGGCAAATGCTTACCATGGCTCGTGATTATGCCCGTGCGCAAGGATTTAAAGGAAACTTCTTTATTGAGCCTAAGCCTATGGAGCCCATGAAGCATCAGTATGACTTTGATGCGGCTACCGCTATTGGGTTTTTAAAAGAATACGGACTTGACAAAGACTTTAAACTTAATATTGAGGTAAATCACGCCACTTTAGCGCAGCATACTTTCGAACACGAACTGGCTGTAGCTGCAAAGGCTGGTATGCTGGGTAGTGTTGACGCCAACAGAGGTGATAACCAAAATGGATGGGACACAGATCAATTTCCCGTTAATATTTATGAGGTTACCGAAGCCATGCTTGTATTCTTACGCGTAGGTGGATTACAAGGTGGAGGTATCAACTTTGACGCTAAAATTAGGAGAAACTCAACCGATGCAGAAGACCTTTTTCACGCCCATATAGGGGGTGCAGATGTCTTTGCCAGAGCACTGCTTACTGCAGATAAAGTAATGCAGGATGGCGGTATGGAAGCGCTCAGAAAAGCACGCTACGCTTCTTTTGATAAGGGTGAAGGTGAGCGCTTCGAAAAGGGTGCACTTAGCTTAGAGGAATTGTCAAAAATTGGCATGCAACAGAGTAATCCAAACCGAATTAGCGGTAAACAAGAGCTATATGAAAACATACTAAACCAATATATTTAGAACGTATTAACTTAAATTAAAAATAAAAAGCCCCCACAAAGTGGGGGCTTTTTGATTACAGGATGATGAAATTTATTTTCTCCAGAGTTTGCTCATTTCCTCTAGTGTTTTTCCCTTAGTTTCTGGAACATATTTCCAAACGAATACAGCGGCAATTACAGACATGATTCCGTAAATCCAATAGGCAAATCCGTTATTAAAGTTCTCAATTAGGTAAGTATTTTCATTCATAATTGGGAAGCTAACCGATACAACTAAATTAGACAACCATTGTGCTGCGACAGCAATAGGCATAGCTTTGTTTCGTATGTTGTTGGGGAATATTTCCGCCAAAAGCACCCAAGTCACAGGTCCCCAGCTTAACGCAAATGCGGCGACATAAACCATCATACAGATTAGCGCAAGGTATCCACCCGTTTGTGCAAAAAACGCAAAGCCTAAGGCAATCATGGCAACCGCCATTCCGATAGCACCAATAATCATTAATGGCTTTCGGCCATAATTGTCAACTGTTTTGACCGCAATAATGGTAAAGGAAAAGTTTACAATTCCCACGATAATGGTTTGTAGTAAGGCTGCATCTGTTCCTAAATTCAGTGTTTTAAAGATTTCAGGGGCATAATAGAGTACTACATTAATGCCCACAAATTGTTGAAAGACAGAGAGCAAAATCCCAATAATAATTAGCCCCCAACCGTATGACAATACTTTTCCTGATTTTTCTTTTAGCGTCTCCTTAATTTCAGCAAGTATAGCACTTGCTTTACTCGTCCCATTTACTTTTTCTAGAATCTCAAGAGCTTCATTTTCTTTGTTGTGATAAACAAGTGAGCGTGGGGTATCAGGAACAAGAAAGAGTAAAATTAAAAAGATGGTTACGGGGATAAGTTCTGAAGCAAACATATATCTCCAGCCGATTTCGTTTAGCCAAGTGTCGTCACCGCTTAGAGCGATAAAATAATTGACAAAATAGACAACCATAAATCCACCAACTATAGCAAGCTGGTTAAAGGAAACAAGCTTCCCTCTTTGGTCAGCAGGAGCAATTTCAGCAATGTAAACAGGCGATAGCATGGAAGCAATTCCCACACCCAAACCACCAATTGCGCGGTAAATCATGAAAACAATATGAAGCGTATGATCGCCCGCTCCCAAAGGTTGAATAAACAATTCGGGAAGTGCTGAACCTAGGGCCGATATAAAAAATAGGGTACCTGCAAACAGCAAGCCTTTTTTTCGACCAAATGCCTTGCCAATTACTCCAGCAACAGCCCCGCCGACAATACACCCCAATAGTGCAATGGACACAAGCCATCCTTTTAAGGAACTAGCAGATAATTCGTCTAAACCCTTTGGCTCAATAAAAAAAGCATCTAAAGAACCTACGGTCCCTGCAATTACCCCGGTGTCATACCCAAAGAGTAATCCCCCCAAAGTTGCCACTAGAGTCAATTTTAGTAAATAAAGTTTATTGTTCATTTTATTGGTTTTATGATGTTAAAATTTTGGCACTGTGTTGCGTATACCAAAGGCACAATCAAAAGTATCTTCAGCGTATTCAAAT
>JAHEKR010000031.1:0-12499 GCA_024638225.1 Flavobacteriaceae bacterium | reverse complement strand
CCCATGGAAAAAGAGAAAACTTTATAAACACAACAGTATATTCAATTTCTTTCAAAAAAAAACCGAAATGTTATATTAGCAGCCCTTAACTAATTTTAATGAGCAACTAAAGCCACTAAGTGAATAAACCTAAGGAATGGTAATTGTCAGTGTATCTCCACTTTGACTAGTTGTGAAGCAAGTCAAAGCCGAGTTACAGTCTGTGGCATACGAATTTCCATGCTGTGCACACTTAAACGAGTCGCCGACTAGGCTCCAGCGATTATTAATTCCTTGGTGCGGGCATACGTTGGTGTATGCATTAATTTTGGAGGCTGATATACGTAAGAGTAATACCGGTATTCCAGCCGGCCCAGCATTGACCCATCCGCCGACAGTTGCCAGCGCACTGTAGGAACTACTTGTCAAGTCTATATTGTAATTAGTGCCCGAGTTTGTGTTTCCCCCATTGTTGGGATTTGAGGTAGCTACATCATCGTCACCACTAGCACAAGCCTGTATAAAGCTCACACCAAAAAAAGCAAAGGCAACAGTTGGGCAAACGTCTTTTAAGAAATCTCTTCTATTTTTCATGAATTTTTTATTTAAATATAGATAATAAAAAACACATTTCCTTTATCAATAACGGGTGTATGCTTTTTTTACATGAATAAAATCTTATATTTTTTACTTCAAATTGTGTAGATTAGCCTCTACAAAATAAATAAAAATTGAAACAGATTTTTTATAAAATACTAGCAATAAGCGTATTAACATTTTTTTGTGCTCATGCACAATATTATTCCCCTATACAAAATATTTCTTCAGAGCTCTACAATGGAGGAAATCAAAATTGGGGGCTTAGCCAAGATAGCCAAGACCGGATTTATGCAGCAAATAATTTTGGACTACTTGAATTTAATGGTATCAATTGGAAACTATATCCCACCCCAAATAATACCATCATGCGCTCTGTGTTGGTAAACAGCGGCACAATTTATTCAGGAGCGTATATGGACTTTGGGATGTGGTTACGTCAAACGAATGGACAATTAAAGTATGTCTCCCTAACTGAAAGTCTTGATTTTGATATGATTGAGGACGAACAAATTTGGTCGATTTTCAGTCACAAACAATACATCGTTTTTCAGTCTTTGGACAGACTTATTATTTATGATCAGCTAAAACGTGAACTAAAAGCGTTCAATCCCGTTTCTGGTATATTAAAATCATTTGTCGAAAATGATGGGATATACTATCAAGACAATAACTTAAATCTTTACAAAATAGAAAACGAACAGAATCAGCTGTTTTTGAGTGCTTCACAGCTCAAGGGTTTACAAGTTGTCGGGATTTCCCAATCAAACTCAGAGACGCTTATCGTAACACGAAATGGTGGTCTACTTTCATCGAAAGCCAATGTTGTTGTCCCAAGTTTTAAGCAGGTAAATAACGATTTGTCACGTGATGTTGTCTATTGTTTTGACAAAGATCAAAATGGGCAATTAATTTTGGGAACGGTCAAAAATGGGGTTTATATTCTTGCTCCCAATGGCGATCTAGTTCAGCATTACAGCCAAGAACAAGGACTACAAAACAAAACTGTACTTTCTGTCTTTGTAGATAAGACCAACAACTTGTGGCTTGGATTAGACGAAGGTATGGCACATATCTCATTGGGTGCTCCAATTCAATTACACCAGGCAAACCAAAGTCTGGTTGGGACAGTTTACAGCACATTGGTTTTTGAGGATTATTTGTATGTAGGGACGAATCAGGGGTTGTACTTTAAGCGGAACAACACCAATGATGCACTACAGCCTGTGCCAGGTCTCGAAGGCCAGGTCTGGTCCTTAAGTATTATAGATAAGACCTTGTTTTGTGGGCATAGCATAGGTGCCTTTACTGTTAACAAGGAAAAGGCTACACCCTTACATGTCAAATCCGGCTTTTGGCTATTCAAACCACTTGACGACACAAAGATGATTGCAGGAGCGTATAATGGTTTGCACCTGTTTGTAAAGCAAAACAATCAGTGGATTTATAGCAATCACATCAAAAACTTTTCCATATCATCCCGTTATTTTGAATTGCTTGATGACAAGCAAGCCTTGGTAAGTCACGAATACAAAGGGGTATACAAATTAAACTTTGACAACAATTTAACCTCAGCAATGTCTGTAGAAAATGTACTGGATGTCCCCAATAGCTTATATGCCAGTATGGTTAAGTTTTTGGACGAACTCTGCTATTTTTCAAAGCAAGGCTTTTTTGTTTTTGACAACACATTAAATAAGTTTAAACGAAATGACATTATTTCGGATTTATTTGATGAGAAGAATTTTACTTCGGCCAAAATGGTTGTTGACCGTAATCGATACTTATGGTTGTTTACGCGAAATAATTTAATTCGAATTGAAAAAGCAGCCCTTTCAGATGAATTTCAGTTCAGCAAGTTTCCTTTGCCTTATGATATTCGTAAAACCAATACTGGATTTGAAAACATAAGCTATGTGCAAAAAGATAAATACTTGATTGGTGCATCCAATGGATTTTTCTTGTTTGACACCTCCAAAGCACAGCGGACAAGTCCAACTCTCCAAGTTGAGCGTGTCATTGCGTCGAGTTTAAACGGCAAACGACTTCAGCTTGATTTAACTGCTCCAATTGAACTTGCAGCTCAATATAATTCAATAACTACTGATTTATTTTTAACCCATTACGATCTTCTTGGAGAACCGCTCTTCCAATACAAGTTGGAGGGCTATTCAGAAAATTGGTCTCCTTGGGCGCCAGATCCATCAATTTCGTTCGGAAACCTTCGTTTTGGCAGTTATACATTGATGGTTCGCGTTAAAATTGGCGATGCTGTTGTAGAAAAACCACTTGAATTACCTTTTAAAATAAAGCGCCCATGGTATTTCTCTACAGTTGCGTTGATATGTTATGCCTTGCTCATGTTTGGTTTTTACCAATTGGTTAATATTAGATATTCCTCTTATTACAGAAAAGAACAGGAAAAGTTGATTAAAGAGAATAAACGCAAGCTCGACCTTATGGAGTTGAAAAAGAATGAGGAAATCATGCGCATTAAAAACGAACAACTTGAGGAAAACATCGATCAAAAGAACAAAGAGTTGGCTATCTCAACCATGGCTATGATTAAGAAAAATCAGTTTATGAATGCCTTGCTTCACGATTTAGAACCTGCCGCTACTCAGCCAACTGTCTCTAGGGTGATAAGGACCATAAAGCGTTCGTTAAAAAATGATGATGATTGGGAATTTTTTGAGCAAGCCTTTAACAATGCAGATAAAGACTTTTTGGATCAGCTAAAGCAGCTTCATCCCAAGCTGACCAATCACGATTTGAAGCTGTGTGCTTATTTGCGTTTAAACCTTTCCTCAAAAGAAATTGCCCCGCTACTTAATATTTCGGTTAAGAGTGTAGATATAAAGCGATACAGATTACGCAAGAAAATGGACCTAGATCATAACCAGAACCTAACCGAGTATATCCTTTCATTGTGATATTGACAATTACAGTCATATTTTTTTAAGTTGTATACATATTGTAGAGGTGCTTTTTTGTGATTTGACAAAGTTTAGCATTTATATTTGAGGCAAATCAATTTAACAATGAAAAAACTATTTTTTAACATTCTAGTTTCTTTCACCGTTGTTTGTTTTGCGCAAGCACAACAAGTCAGCGGAACCATTACCGAAGCCGAGACTGGCGCACCACTTCCTGGTGCAACTGTTTTGGTTAAAGGAACCAATAACGGGACGACCACTGATTTTGATGGGGTTTTCCAACTCTCAAATGTTTCTGGGACAGCTACTTTGGTGGTCTCCTACATAGGCTTTAAAACCCAAGAAATTGCGGTGAATAACGCCACGGAACTTTCTATTGCATTAACTGCCGAAGCTAATGTATTGGATGAGATCGTGATGATTGGTTATGGTACTCAACGAAAGAAAGAAGTAACGGGCGCCGTGAGCGTTCTAGACGCTAAGTCTATCGAAAAACTAAATCCAGTGCGTACTGAACAAGCACTACAAGGACAGATTGCTGGGGTAAACATTACCTCTCAGTCTGGATCTCCTGGAAGCGGCTTTAATATCCGTATTCGCGGTATAACTACAAATAGAAATAACAATCCATTGATACTGGTTGACGGAAACCGTATAGGTGACCTGAATGCACTTAATCCAAACGATATTGCCAGCATCAATGTACTAAAAGATGCTACAGCCGGTATCTACGGGGTTCAAGCAGCAAATGGGGTTATCCTAATTACTACCAAGTCAGGTAGAAAAAATTCTGAGCTTGACGTACAGCTTGACTCTTACACGGGATTCCAGCTTACAAGCAAAAAGCTTGATTTAATGGATGCTTTTGATTTTGCACAATATGTTAATGATGCGTCAAACAAAACAGAATTTTTTGTGTATCCACAAAATGGAACCGATTGGCAAGATGAGGTATTTGAACAAGCTGCTATGTCTGAATTAAACCTAACGGTTAGTGGTGGAGGAGAAAAGTCTGCATACTCCGTAGGCGCATCCTACCTAAACCAAGATGGTATCGTGGGCGGAAACAATAATAATTACCGCAGAATCACTACACGCCTAAATTATCAATACGATATTTTGGATAATTTAAAGTTAACGGCTAATGCGCTGTACTTTAATTCTGAAAAGCAAAATTTGCCCGAGGGCGGAAACGGTTCTATTCTGTTTAGTGCTATAAATTTAAACCCTGATATGCCGGTTTATGACGAAAATGGAGACTTTGCTTTAGCTGATGGTATTTCTCAAAGAGAGGTTATGAACCCCGTGGCACTTATTCATAATGCAAACAACACAACTAGAGTAAATAAGTGGACAGCTGTTGGGGCTTTAGAATATAATTTTTGGGACAATTTTACAGTCAAATCTCAATTTAGCATTAACCACGCTAATGTTTTGGACGATGACTTTAAGCCCGAACTATATTATGGTGGATCGAAGCAATCGAATTATCCAGCAACAATCAAGGCGTCTGAACTTATGGATGACAAAATTCAGAACGAAGTCATGGATTTTGGTGTTAATTACGATGACTGGACTTTGGATAATTACATTACCTACACAAACACCTTTAATGATGTACATAACCTAACGGTCTTGTTGGGAACCTCGTTATTTAAAACTCGAGGTCAATATTATGGTGCTACTGGCAGAACTGAATCTGGAACCAATCAATTAGGACAAACTATTTTTGATGCGGGTATGGAAAGAGAACCTCGTTTTAATGCTGCAGAATTAGAAAATGGAGATGATTGGTTTGAAAACCGTTTGTCCTCAATTTTTACAAGAGTTCAGTACAGCTACAAAGGGAAGTATTTATTCTCGGGTGTTTTTAGAAGAGACGTGTCCTCTTATTTCTCGTCTGAGGAAAACAGAAATGTTGGTTATTTCCCTTCTGGATCTCTAGGATGGAATGTTTCTGAAGAAGGATTTATGCAAAATGTGCGTTGGATTTCAAACCTCAAGTTACGCGCCAGCTATGGTATCATTGGGAATGACCGAATAGATGGATTTAGTTATTTGACTAGATTAAATGGAAACTCAGGTTATGCTACTGGTGCATCGAGTACGATTTTTGGAAAATCTAGCGGTAAGCTTGGAAACCCACTCATTAAGTGGGAAGAACAAGAGACAGCAAACCTTGGTATTGATTTTTCTTTGTTTGATAGCCGATTAAGCGTTTCAGTAGATGCCTATCAAAAACAAACAAAAGACTTATTATTAGAACCTCAAGTAAGTGGATCAACTGGCGCATCTGCACCTGGCTCTGGCTCACCTTTTGTTAATGCAGGGACAGTTCGCAATAGGGGAATTGAATTTTCAATTGGATACAGGGATACTGTTGGCGATGACTTTAGTTACAACTTAAATTATAATTTTAACGCCATTGACAATGAAGTAATTTCGCTTAACGAAAGAACTCCACCAACTGCTGGAGAGTTTGGTATTGGAATTAGCCAAACGGGTATTTCGCGAATGATTCCTGGTTTACCATTGGGTCATTATTATGGTTATAAAACCGATGGTGTTTACCAGACCCAAGCCGAAATAGATGCATTAAATGCCGCAGCGGTTGCTGCTCATGGCGAAGGTGAAACATATAGCACTATTGGGGGAGATATTGCCCCTGGTGATTTACGCTTTGTCGATATGAATGGCGATGGTCAAATTACGGCTGCAGACCGCACCAATATTGGGGATCCGATTGCCGAATTTGAAATGGGCTTTAGTTTTGGATTTACATACAAAAACCTAGATTTTAGTGCCAATGCATTTGCTTCTCTTGGGCATGATTTAATAAGGGGTTATGAGATGAATAATCCATTTGCCAATAAAGGAAATTATGTCTTGGACAGATGGCAAGGCTCAGGTACCAGTAATTCGATTCCTAGACCAGAACCTGCTAGTATTAACAATAACTTCTTCAGCGATTATCATGTGGAAGATGCGTCCTATGTACGTCTACAAAACGTTCAGCTGGGCTATAACTTTACTAGCTTACTAGGTGAAGATTCAGGAATAGACAACCTTCGCCTATACCTTTCTGGCAATAATATAATTACCATTTCCGACTACAGCGGATATGACCCTTCTGCTAATACAGGTGCGCCACTTGGGGGTACTATAGACAAAGGGTTTTATCCTGTAGCCGCAACATACATGGTGGGAATTAATCTAAATTTTTAATGATCATGAAAAAAGTATTTAATACACTATTGTTTATTTTACTGATTGCAGCAGGAAGCTGTGACAGTTTTGTAGAAGTGAAGCCTGATGGGTCAACAGACATAACCTTTTTCTACAGCGAAGCAGATTACAAAGAAGCATTATTGGGAGCGTATAGCTCTCTACGAGGTACTTTCTGGAACACGCTATCCAGTGTCGTTGCTTCAGATGACTATGCTGCTGGTGGAGACTCATTTACAATTGACCAACCAACCTTGCAAAACATAAATAAAATGACCCATTCACCCAATGATGAAAATCAAATACGTGACATTTGGGGATTGATGTATGCAGGGCAAAATCGCGCAAATTTTGTTTTGGAAAATAAGGACAAAACAGACTTTGATGGTAAAGATGAAATCATCGCAGAAGCGTATTTTTTACGCGCTTATTTCACTTTTGAGTTAGTAAAGTTTTTTGGAAATGTGCCGCTGAAAACAGAAGATCGAGCAGGTACATTACGTATCAAAAATGAGCGTATTATTCCTGGTGATGAGTTCACTATGGAACGTGTTGCCGATATTCCAACGGCCTACGGACTAATAGCGGAGGACCTAAAGGAAGCCATTCCGAATCTTCCTGTTACACAAGATTTACCCTATGAAGTGACCAAAGGGGCTGCGCAAGCATTACTTGGAAAGGTTTTGTTGTATCACGGAAGCCTTGATAGCACAAAATTTGGCGAAGCAGCTACGGTACTTAATCAAGTAATTTCTAGCGGTCAATATAGTCTTATTTCCAATGCTGATTATGCGAACTTGTTTGAAGTTGAGGGTGAAAATGGCACTGAGTCTGTGTTTGAAGTTCAATATAACAGCTTAGAGCCTGCTGGTTGGTCATGTATTAATTGTAGTACAGGTACTTATTTCGCAAAGTTTAATGGACCACGCTCTCCATACGACGACCCAGTTTATGATGCGGGTTGGGGTTTTTGCTTGCCTTCCGTAGAACTTTACGATATGTTTGATGCAGGCGATGCTCGCCGTGAAGTTACTTTTTATGACTTACGTAACGATCAAGATCGTTATACACCGGGAAGAGACGATACGGGCTTGTTTAACAAAAAGTATTTGCCGCGATTGTTGCCAAAACGAGCAGGTTCCGATCCGCTTAATTACGACAATAATTATCGGGCAATACGTTATGCAGATGTACTGCTCATGGCTGCGGAAGCTGAAGCACAAAGTAGTGGAGTTAATGCAGAGGACTACTTAAATCAAGTTCGTGCTAGAGCTTATGGTGACAATAGCCAAGACTATACTTCATCAGAAGGAAGTTTGCTGGAGGCAATCTATACCGAAAGACGTAAAGAATTGGCCGGCGAAGGACACCGTTTCTTCGACTTAGTACGCACCAAAAAGGCCTCTACTGCCATAGATGGCTTTACTGAAAACAAAAATGAACTATTCCCTATTCCGCTAGTTGAATTGGAATTGGCGCAAGCAGAAGAACGCTGGGGACAAAATCCAGGATATTAAACGATTAACTAAAAACAGAAAAAATGAAATTAATTAACAAAGGGATTTACATCCTATCACTACTTTTACTAAGCATACCCTTTGCTTGTACAGAGGAAGAAGACTTCGGTGTTATCGCCGGACTAGATTTTACCGTGGCTACGCTAAATGCCGATGGTACTAAAACGGGGGTACTCCCCACTACAGTTCCCGGAGACGGTCGTATCGTATATACGGTTGATTTTGGCGATACTGCTGTTGAAGACAATTCAGATGTGTTCCGCACAAGCGGACCTATGGTTACATACAGCTATCCCCTAGAATCTAAAACCTATACCATTACGGTTACCGCTGCTTTAGACGGTAAAGAAGATGTGTCGATTACAAAACAGCATACTGTTGTTTATGTGGTTAAAGCACCTGACCCTTCTGAAGTGCCTCTAGCTGGCACTTGGCAACTAGCTCCAGAGGCTGCTGCATTAGGAGTTGGTCCAAACAAAAACGACGTTTCATGGTGGTCAAATTCGACAGCTGATCTTACCACACGTGCATGTTTATTTGATGACCAATATGTATTTGGTGCTGATGGTTCGTTTGAAAACGTACTTGGTTCAACAACTTGGTTGGAGCCATGGCAAGGGACAGATCCTGAGGCATGTGGATCGCCTGTTTCACCACATGATAATTCAGGTTCTTTTACCTATACATACGATGAAACTGCAGGAACAATCACTTTAAACGGCAAAGGGGCTTTCTTAGGTTTGGCTAAGGCTAACAATTCTAACCAGTTGTCAAGCCCAACAGCTGCGCCTGAATCGATTACATATTTAGCTGAACTTTCTGCAGATGGAAATACACTTGAGTTAGACATTGATTACGGAAGTGGTTGGTGGTCATTCAAACTTGTAAGAAAATAAAAGGTTTCCCCCTGCTGTATAGCAGGGGGTTATATCTTTTTTGAATAAATTTAAGCGGATTATGTACTCCATGAAGTAGTAATAGAGCTCTAATCCAATAAAAATTAAACACAAACACATGAGAAAAACTGTTTTTAAAATAGTATTCTGTTTGATGACTTTTGCAGGCTTTGCACAAGCTACGCAAGTTGAAATTAAGCAAGACATCAACGGCACCAAGCTCGTTGTTAATGGAGAAGACTTCATGATCAACGGGATGAACTGGGATTACTTCCCTAGAGGAACCAACTATTCCTTTAGTTTTTGGAATCAATCAGATGAGTTTATTAAAGCTGCACTAGACAGTGAAATGGGTCTTCTAAAAAACATGGGCGTAAATACCATAAGAACATACACGGGTATTCAGTCTAGATGGATTCAGTATATCTACGAGAATTACGGCATATATACCATGCTTAATCACCCATTTGGACGCTACGGCCTTACCATAGATGGGGCATGGGTTGCGGTAACCGATTATAGAAATCAAAAAGCACAAGAGCTGTTGCTATCAGAAGTCACTGCTTTAGCTGAGGAGTACAAAAACACACCTGGGTTACTTTTGTTCCTTTTGGGGAATGAAAATAATTATGGTTTGTTCTGGGCAGGTGCCGAAACAGAAGACTTTCCAGATGAGGAAGATCAACGAAGGGCTGTGGGCGAAAAACGTGGACGACCCATGTATAAGCTTATGAACGATGCTGCCAAAGCCATGAAAAGTATAGACGAGGCACACCCTGTGGCTATCTGTAACGGAGACTTACTCTTCTTGGATATTATAGCTGAAGAATGTACGGATGTCGATATTTACGGAACTAATATGTATCGTGGAATTTCATTTACGGACGCCTTTGACCGTGTCAAGAATGAATACGGCAAACCATTCCTTTTTACTGAGTTTGGATCGGATGCATTTAATGCGCTGTCAAACAAGGAAGATCAAAGGGCACAGGCAGATTATATGGTGAATCAGTGGAAAGAGATTTATGCCAATGCGGCTGGTCTTGGCAAAGCAGGTAACTCCATAGGTGGATTTACATTCCAATTTAGTGATGGTTGGTGGAAATATGGCCAAACAGACAACCTAGAAGTTCATGACAACAACGCTTCTTGGTCAAACGGCGGCTACCAATTTGATTATAAAGAAGGCCAAAACAATATGAATGAGGAGTGGTTTGGTATTTGTGCCAAAGGCCCTTCAGACGCTCGTGGCCTTTATGATCTATACCCTAGAGCGGCCTATTATGCGCTCAAGCAAGTACATGCACTTGACCCGTATAGTTCAGGTGTTGATATTGCATTTGTCGATAATCACTTTAACAACATTCAAATAATGGATGCGGTGCTTCGTGCACGAGCTGACAAAGCCGCTCTTGGCGGTGGAGAAAAGATACGCTTAAGCAACCTTAGAGCAGAAGTGACTACCTACAATACAGGCGGTAGCTTGCTAACAACTCCAGATACAGCAAGTGCTACGGAAACAATCTATCCAAACCAATTAGGATTTGATCACATGGAATCATATTTCATTGGTGTAGAAGGAAATCCTGCTCCTGGAATGAGGGCTGAGGTTAATGTGAACGTACTTGGAAATGTTGCCGCTAACCCCATAGATGAGATTTTCTATGAAAACAGAGGCAGAGCACAACAAGTAATGACCAAAGATGGCTATGCTACGATGAACCCGAACAGAGTTCAAGTGTATAACGCTGCTTTTGAATGGAACAACAAAAACTTTGACGCCAGAGGCTTTTATAGAACAGGGCATTACCACTGGGCATATGAGGGCGATATTTTCAACCTATATCCCGAGGCTTATTACGGTCCAAACCTAGATATTTACAACGGTGAAATCTTGGGTATCGAGGTAGACGCCAAAGGTGCATTACAAGGATTAAAAGCGGCTTTTGGCCCTCAGCTATGGTGGGGCGCTAACCCAACAGCTTTACTTAAATATTCCAAAAACATTCATAAGTGGGATGTTACAGCGGTTTATCACCGTGACCTGAATACAGAAGCTGAATTTGATGCAAGTGGCCGACGAATTCTAGATCCAAATCAAATCTCCTCTGGAGTAATCCCTGCATGGCCAACAGAGCGTGCATCGCTGGCTTTTGAACGAGACTTTGGAAAATTTGGACTTACGTTTGGTGCTATATGGGCAGGTAGCCCACTCAACGGCAGTAAATTCCAAACCGTTGGTGACGATGTATATGCTATCCTTGTTGACAAAGTAAACAAAGAAGACAACTGGGGAGGAAAAGCTAAAATCACCTATGCAAATGGAAGATTTATGTGGTATGCTCAAGGATCGTACATGGGCTTGGTAGCCAATGGCGGTGCAGACCAAACCAAAACGTTTACAGGGTGGAAACTTAAAGACTCGGGGAGTGGAAACATGACCAATGTTCTTTCTGGGTTTACCTATCTGGTTGGCGATTTACAAATTGCACCTAACTTTTTGTATCAGAAACCCTTAGTAGATCCAATGCCAAATAATTTATTTGGCCCAGGCCGTTTACGCAATGTTATCGATGATCCTTTTGCAGTTCGCGGGGGCAACAGAGAAACATTAGGAGCAGAGCTTTTATTTACTTTTGATCCTACGCCTGGAACTTGGATGTACGAATGGAACAACGATGTTGTTGAAGATGCCAAGTTTGCCATGAGTGCTGGTTTTGTGTTTAGACACTTGCCTACGACTCAAGATGCACATATTGGTTTTTTAGCTAATCGTCAGTTTTTTGCTTTCTCCAACTCTGCTCCAGCAGAAGATCTTTGGGAAGCACACACGCGAATCGTTTCTAAGTTGAATCCTGAATTAGGCCTTATTGGTAATTTCTATTATGGAAATGGTCAAGGTAATGGAGACGATACAAGAACAATCACTCGTTTTGGCGGTGATGTACGCATGGTTTACAAAAAGATGAAATTGATGACGCATGTTAAAGTAAACGATTGGGGTCCATTTGATTACCACCGTGACTTTAACTTGACCTATCCATTACAGCTTATGTTGGATGTTTCTACATCTCTGGCAAAACCAGATTGGTTTGGAATGCCTGAAACAAAAATTGGAATCCGAGGAACATGGAGATCGCTAGATCAGTATTCTCCTCGTTTTTCACCAATGCAGGCACCTGAATTTTCTAATGTACCCACCATCAGCCCAGTTGGGTTCCCCGATGGAACAGAATGGGAGATCAGAACATACATTCACATAAACATTGGTAAATAATGAAACTTGATACAATGAAAAAAAATAATATTACATCACGGTTTACGATTGCTTTAGCGGGGCTTTTTGTCC
>JAHEKR010000028.1 GCA_024638225.1 Flavobacteriaceae bacterium | reverse complement strand
ATAGGTTAATACCAATCAATATTGAAGACGAAATGAAATCGGCCTATATCGACTACTCGATGTCGGTCATTGTGTCACGTGCACTGCCAGATGTTCGTGATGGGCTTAAGCCCGTTCACCGCCGTGTTCTTTTTGGCATGCATGAGCTTGGTATCAAGGCCAGCTCGTCCTACAAAAAATCTGCACGTATTGTTGGAGAGGTATTAGGTAAGTATCATCCGCATGGCGACAGTTCAGTGTATGATACCATGGTGCGTATGGCACAGTCGTGGAGCCTGCGTTATATGATGGTGGATGGTCAAGGAAATTTCGGTTCTGTAGATGGAGATAGCCCAGCAGCCATGCGTTATACAGAAGCGCGTTTGCAAAAAATTTCTGAAGATATGATGGCGGATATCGACAAGGACACAGTGGATCACCAGCTGAACTTTGACGATACTTTGAAGGAGCCCACAGTGATGCCAACACGGGTACCTAATTTACTTATTAATGGAGCTTCGGGAATTGCGGTGGGTATGGCGACCAATATGCCACCTCACAACCTTACCGAAGTGATTAATGGAACTATTGCCTACATCGATACGCCAGAAATTGACATTGATGGTCTTATGGAGCACATCAAAGCCCCAGACTTTCCTACTGGTGGAGTTATTTATGGCTATGAAGGAGTAAAGGAAGCCTTTCACACGGGACGAGGTCGCGTAGTTATTCGAGCCAAAGCTGAGATTGAAGAAGTGTCTGGTCGCGAATGCATCATTGTGACTGAAATTCCATACCAAGTGAACAAGGCCGAGATGATTCGCAAAACGGCTGAATTGGTTAATGATAAAAAAATTGAAGGCATCTCCAATATTCGTGATGAATCTGACCGAAAAGGAATGCGTATTGTTTATGTCTTGAAGCGTGATGCAATTCCTAATATTGTGCTAAACATGCTCTATAAGTACACTGCATTGCAATCGTCTTTCAGCGTTAACAATATTGCTTTGGTCAAGGGCAGACCGCAGATGCTAAACCTAAAGCAGATGATTCACCACTTTGTGGAGCATCGCCATGAGGTTGTTGTTCGGCGCACCAAATTTGAACTGCGCAAGGCAGAAGAGCGTGCGCACATCCTTGAGGGGATGATTATTGCTTCGGACAATATCGATGATGTTATCACCTTGATTAAGGCCTCAGCGAATGCTGATGAAGCCCGAACAAAATTAATGGACAAGTATAAGTTATCTGAAATTCAAGCTAAGGCCATTGTTGAAATGCGTTTGCGTCAATTGACTGGTTTAGAGCAGGATAAGCTTCGTAACGAATACGATGAATTGATGAAAACCATCGATGATTTGAAAGATATACTCGATAAGAAGGATCGTCGTATGGATATCATCAAGACAGAGCTTCTCGAAGTGAGAGACAAATACGGAGACGAACGGCGCTCTATCATTGAATACGCTGGAGGAAGCTTCCGAGTTGAGGATATGATCCCTGATGAAAAGGTGGTACTTACAATTTCTCATGCGGGTTACATCAAGCGCACCCCGCTTGCCGAATACAGAACACAAAATAGGGGTGGAGTAGGCCAGAAAGCATCTACGACACGAAATGAGGACTTTTTAGAGCACTTGTTTGTTGGAACAAATCACCAATACATGTTGTTTTTTACGCAAAAAGGAAAATGTTTTTGGTTGCGTGTATTTGAAATTCCAGAGGGAAGCAAAACTGCAAAAGGGCGCGCCATTCAAAACCTGATTAATATTGAGCAAGATGATAAAGTCAAGGCTTTTATTTGTACTCAGGATTTAAAAGACGAAGATTACATCAATAGCCATTATGTAGTGATGGCTACCAAAAAAGGTCAGGTTAAGAAAACATCTTTAGAGCAATATTCAAGGCCAAGAACCAATGGAATTAATGCGATCACCGTTCGCGAGGGCGACGAGTTGCTCGAAGCAAAGCTAACTACTGGCTCATCGCAGGTACTGCTGGCCGTGAAGTCTGGAAAGGCGATTCGCTTTGAAGAAAGCAAAACCCGTCCTATGGGGCGAAACGCATCAGGAGTTCGTGGAATTAGCCTAAAAGATGCGCAAGATGAAGTAATTGGCATGGTTGCTGTTAATGACTTAGATACAGATATACTTGTGGTCTCTGAAAACGGATACGGTAAGCGATCCAAAATAGATGATTATCGCATTACCAATAGGGGAGGAAAAGGGGTAAAAACACTTGCTGTAACCGAAAAAACGGGTAATTTAGTGGCCATTAAGAATGTATCCGACGATGATGATTTGATGATTATTAACCGTTCGGGAATTGCAATCAGACTAGGTGTCGAGTCGCTTCGTGTCATGGGTCGAGCTACGCAAGGCGTTAAATTGATCAACTTAAAAGGTGAAGATTCGATTGCTGCTGTCGCCAAAGTCATGAACGACGATGAAGACATAGAAGATGTTTCGGACATTGATGTTACAGTCGAAAATAACGATGAATAAATTAGATTTTTTAACATGAAAGTAAACCTTACCCTAATCTCAACACTCATTTTTTCTTTTGGCGTTTTTGCTCAAAAAAAAGAGTTAAAATCAATTCAAAAATTGGTTGATGCAACTTCCTACTCAGCGGCATTAGCTTCTTTAGAAGAAGTAAGTCCGTTAATGGAAACAGCAGAGCCAAAATACACGGCGCACTACCATTACCTTTTGGGTGTATCCAAGCAAGCAACAAAGCAATTTGAAGCTGCTCTTGCTGATTATAATTTGGTTAGCGAAATTGAACGCAACAATAAATCAAAAAAGTATACTACGCTTGTTGACGCTGGTAAAGCTCAATTCACTAATGAGTTGGTTAATCACGCCATCGAATTAAATAGTCAAGAAAAATTCAGTGAAGCTTCTGATGCGCTTTATTTGGCCTATACTTTGGATGAAGAAAATAATGCCGACTATCTCTATTTCGCTGCCTCTAGTGCAGTTAACGCATTGGTGTATGACAAAGCGATGAAGTACTATCAAGCGCTCAAGTCTATGAATTATACCGGTATCAGTACGAAACACTACGCAACTGAAGTGGCGACAGGTGAAGAAATAGAAATAGACGCGGCAACAGCAAAGATTTATGCTAAATCCAAAGAATTCACCAACATAAGAGAAGAAGAAACTGAATCTAGGCTTCCCGAGATTGTTAAAAATATTGCGCTTATTCACCTCAATCAGGGGAATAACGATAAGGCAATGGCTGCAGTGAAAGACGCAAGGAAGCTTTCTCCAAAAGATATTGGTTTGATTCTCACAGAAGCAGACTTGTACATAAAACTTGGTGACCAAGCTCGTTTCGCCTCGCTGATGCAAGAAGCTATTGAGCAAGATCCTAATAATGCCATTTTGTATTACAATTTGGGCGTAGTTAATGCTAACGAAGGAAATCGCGATGCTGCAATTGATTATTACAAAAAATCTATAGAGCTAGACTCTTCATACGAGGCCTCATATTTAAATGTCGCTTCCGTAATTTTAGAAGGCGAGTCAGCTATTGTAGATGAGATGAATTCGTTGGGCACTTCAAATGCAGACAACCGAAAATACGACCTGCTAAAAGCAAAACGTGAAGGTTTGTTCCTAGATGCAGTTCCCTACCTAGAACAACTTATTTCTATAAACCCAAAAAGTGTTGAAGCTCTTACTACGCTTAAGAATATTTATGGTACCATAGACGATACAGCTAAATACAAGCAGTACCGCGACATGTTGGATTCGCTTTAATTCGCTTGCTTTGTCACCCTATTTAAAACCTCACAGCTGTGAGGTTTTTTTATATAATTTTTTTAATCACACGGAGCTTATGGGTGTGTGTTCGAAGTGAATTGTTGAAGATTCCTGTTTGGTCTAGTCTATCTACGCGAACTTTTCCATAAGAATGGATGATGTGATTGTTTTCAAGAATAATACCAACATGCTTAATGATTCCCTCTTCATCATCAAAAAAGGCCAAATCGCCAACCTCTGTTTCTTCGATAAAACTCAGTACTTCACCTTGTTCTGCTTGTGCACTTGCTGTTCTTGGAAGTGAAATGCCACATAAGCGATAAACAGTCTGAGCAAAACCAGCAGAATCTATGCCGAAAGGAGATTTTCCACCGTGCCTGTGCGGTGCATTTAGAAAGATAAATGCCATTTCCCGGATATTGGCTTTTTCTACCTTATCCCCAGAAGTGTTTCCCAAATAATTGTGGCCCAAAAAAGTGCTATTATGTACCAAACTACCAATGGAAATAGGAAACAAAATTTCTTTATCCTTACAGATGAATTGAACCATATCAGCTGCCACTTTAACGGTTGCAGCAGAGAGAAGTTCAAACTCTTCAGGGGTTATTTCTCGACATTGCATTTGCTCTATCCATCCTTGGGTTCCATCAGGAAGCAATACATTTACCCAGTGGTTTTGCTTCTTGCTAATACTAAAGATTTCGCCGTAAAGCAGTTCGCTAATCATGGGGGCGTCGGATTGCGCTGCACTTCGCAGCGGAATAATACTCAACGCACATATCCCATAAGACATAGTCCAAAAATAAGCGAAATTGCACAACGGGCTAAGGATGTGTTGAAAAGTGGTATTTTTGTTTAAATCTTTTTTATGCAATTGCTCTACCGATATCAAGCTTTGCTTTACAAGCTCCTTTTGTGTTTGACAACAGTAGCGGTGATTGTTTATCTACTTCCTCGTGCTGGAAGCTTTCAATACGAAATTCAAGCTGGAAAACCGTGGCAATACGAAACCTTGCTGGCTCCCTACGACTTTCCTATACAAAAAACCACCGATGAACTAGCAGAGGAGAAAAAACAGTTGTCAGCTTCTATTCCCCGTTATTTTACCACCAATGAGGATTTGGCACTTCATGTGGTTAAACAATTTGACGATTATGTAGCAGCACTGCCCAAGGACCTTGAGCTAAGTGCTGTATTTGTTACTTGCAGAACCATGATTGAAGAGCTTTATTCAATCGGGATTATCGCTACAGCACAACGACCATTGGTCGGAGAAAATATTGCCCTTGTTTCGGGGACACGACAAGTTACTGTAGCTTTGGAATCGCTTTACGTGGTTGACGATGCTAAGGTTTTGATTGGCGCCGAACTTGAGAACTTGGGTCAAAAGCTTTCCGATGGCAGTCGACAATATCTGCTTTCTCTGATTGAACCCAATATTTATTACAACAACCAGCTAACCGATAAATTTCGTGAAGAAGCCATTTCTACTATTGTTCCTGTTCGTGGATTGGTAACAAAGGGAACACGCATTATTGCTCAAGGAGAAGTTGTAGAGGGAGAAAAGCTTCAAATACTAAAGTCGTTACAGCTTGAATATGAGTCTCAAACATGGACTCAGTCGAACACCACTTGGATTATCATAGGATACAGCCTTTTGGTTTTAATCCCCGTATTGTTGTTGTTTGTGTTTCTATGGCGCACTAGACCTTTGGTTTTTGAAAATAACAGGCGGCTTACTTTTTTATGTGTAAACATATTGTTGCTGGCTGCTTTAACTAAGCTAGTAGTTGATATAAATACATTGTATGTTTATGCAGTTCCCATTTGTATGTTGCCTTTGTTGTTGCGCACGTTCTTTGATACTCGCATAGCTTTATTTGCCTTAATGATTACCCTATTCCTTATTGCTTTTATTGTTCCCAACAGCTTTGAATTTATTTATCTCCAAATGATGGCGGGTATATTGGCTTCTCTTACTGTAAATGATTTATATAGAAGAGCAAAACTATTTATCTCTGTAGGTCTAATTGTTGGCTTGTATGCAATTTCATATGTCTCCTTTACGCTTATACACGATGGAAACTTAAATGAGCTTTCTTACGACGTACTATTGCTTTTTGTTATCAATGGCCTAGCTATTCTTTTTGTTCAGCCTTTGATTTATATTTTTGAAAAAGTATTTGGTCTAGTTTCAGATGCGTCGCTTTTGGAGTTATCCGATACTAACAGCAAACTTTTGCGCGAGCTCGCAGACAAAGCTCCAGGTACTTTTCAACATTCATTACAGGTGGCAAATATCGCTGAAGCAGCTGCTAATGCAATTGGTGCTAATACCCTTCTAACAAGAGTAGGGGCATTGTATCACGATATTGGAAAAATGAAAAACCCTGTGTTTTTTAGTGAAAATCAAAGTACATACAACCCGCATGATGAGCTAGCACCAGAAGTAAGTGCCAAGATTATTATTGAGCACGTATTGCATGGGATTACCCAAGCCCGTAAGACCAAGCTTCCTGATCGAGTTATTGACTTTATCCGTACACATCACGGTACGACCACTGTTTTATACTTTTTTCAACAGGCAAAACAGATTGATGCAGCAGTAGAGAAAGTTCATTTTCAGTATCCAGGCCCGAAGCCTTTTTCTAAGGAAACAGCGATTGTGATGTTGTCTGACGGAGTTGAGGCTGCTTCGAAAAGTCTAAAAGAGCCAACGGCAGAAAAAATCATTTCATTTGTTGACAAGATTGTTCAACGGCTTATGGATGAAAAGCAATTTTTGGAAGCAAATATTACACTTCGTGAAATAGAAACCATCAAAAAAGTACTTGCCGAAAAGCTGATTAGCAGTTACCATCTTCGGGTTGCATATCCAGAGTAAACGCTCAATATGTACTATTAAAATACTAAACTTGTAAAGCTAGGATTATTGCACAGCAATGAGCACGCAAAGCTCGGTTCGAACCTAGGACCGTTCCGATTGGAAATCGGAATGCGCTAATCCATTAAAAGCTGTTCGATATATTTTCGAGATTTTTTTGCTTTTATTTCTAACTCCCGTTGGTAAACAGATGCTTTAGTTGTGAATGTTTCGGTGTACATTAACTTCCAGGGAATACCAGATTTTGTAAACTTGCTTCTCCCCGAATTGTGCCTCTTGATTCTGTCCTTCATGTTTGCTGTGTGTCCAACATAATATCTGTCAAGAGATTTTGAGTGTAGTATGTAAACAGTAAACATGGTGTTGGGGTTGTGATCGCGCTAGGATTCGAACCTAGGACCGTCTGCTTAGAAGGCAGATGCTCTATCCAGCTGAGCTACGCGACCTATTTTAAACGCTACTCTTTGAACCAGACCGTTCCGATTGGAAATCGGAATGCGCTAATCCAGCTGAGCCCTGCCTTGCCGTGAGGCAGCTACGCTCCTTTCATTTAGGCTACTCACGAATCCGAGCGTTTCACTTAAAAAACAACAAGTCAAAGAGTAAAGGCTTGCGGAGAGACTGGGATTCGAACCCAGGCAACACTTACGCGTTGACAGATTAGCAATCTGCTCCATTACCACTCTGGCACCTCTCCATTTAACGCCCTAAAGCGGGGGCAAAAATACACTTTCAGAGTCAATTTGCCAACTAATTATCACGTTGGTCAAAATCTTCTGACTTCTTTTGTTTTATACGGTTTGAAATAACAATAACTAGACCGACGCCAATCGATAACCAGATGAATAGTTCCATTTTAGTTTATTTTGACTGCTGTGCCAAAAGCAAGAATTTCAGATGCTCCTTGCGTAACAACCGATGTGGTAAAACGTACAGCTACTACTGCATCTGCACCCAAACGACGAGCATCGTCGAGCATTCTGCTTAAGGCTTGTTCCCGCGCATCTGCCTGAAGTTTGGTGTATTCTTCAATTTCACCACCAATAATATTTTTTAGACCTGCAAAAAGATCTCGGCCGATATTTCGAGATCGAACAGTGCTTCCTCGAGCAATACCTAATGATTCTGTGATCGTTTTGCCAGCAATGGTTTCTGTATTTACATAGAGCATAATTACATGTTTTTAGTTAGTGCACGCACCAATCGATTTTCACTTAAAAATTCACTTAAAATTACTTTTACTACTGTATAAAAAGGTACCGCTACCAACATACCAATTGGACCAGCCAAAAGCCCTGCCAATATGATAACAAGAAAAATTTCAAGCGGATGTGATTTTACGCTTTTAGAAAAAATAAAAGGCTGTGAGAAGAAGTTGTCAATTAGCTGTCCGATAATAAAACCAATGAGTACATAGATGGTTTTAGGGACAATTACCGATGCAACATCTGCGCCTAAATTACTTGTCATGGTAAGAATAATGATGAATAGTCCACCGGCAACGGGACCGATATATGGGATTATATTAAAGAGCGCACATATTAGTGCTATAGTCATTGCATTTGGAATTCCAATAAGCAAAAGTACAGCGGAATAGAACAAGAAAAGTATAGTTATCTGTAACAAAATCCCGTTAAAATAGCGAGAAAGCAGTAATACAATTCGAGAAAATGAACGTTCAATACGTTCTTTTTGATCTGCATCAAAAACCAAAAGTAAGCTTCGTAAAACCAAGGAGCTATCTTTGAGCAAGAAAAAGCTAATAAACAAGACCGAAAACAAGGCGACCGTAAAGCCACCCAAAAATCCCAAAAACCCATTGATTATTTCTGGAATAAAAGCAAAATCTACTTTGCTGAACAAATCTGTAACACGCTCTGTCAGATTTATTTCATAATTACTAAAATAAAAATCTACTTCTTGAACCAACAAAAGCAAATCGGCCTCCCACTGATCAATTTGTAGCAAGGAAAGATTTTGGGCCTGTGTTGTTAATACGGGTACAAAAAGTGATCCTAAGCCCAAGACAACAAGGAACAAGCTCAAAAGTGTAGTGATGGTAGCTATGGTATTTTTGAATTTTAGTCGCTTCATCAAAAACTCTTTGATTGGCTGTCCAATCAAGGAAACGACTACCGAAATAAATAAATAGACCAGTAGTGACTGGGCGAGTAATAAAAGTTCAAAAACGGCAACGAGTCCAACGATGATTAAAAAAGCTTGGACAATTCCTTTGGTTAGGGCATTTGCATTCATAAAACTAAGGTACCAAAATTTATGATTTGTTTAATACTAATGCCGTATGGCATGCAACAAGGGCTGCAGTTTCGGTTCTTAGGCGTAGCGAACCTAGATGAACTGAGTTTATCTGTTTTTTTGATGCCCAAATGATTTCTTTGTTTGAAAAATCTCCCTCAGGACCTATTAAAACACAAATACTGGTTTGATTTACGACTACATCTTTCAGTGCTTTTTTTGGTAAGTCAGCACAATGAGCCATATAGCTTGATAAAGCAGCTGTTTGAACATCTTCTAAGGGCGTTAAAGGATCAATTAGTGGCATATGCACTCCTAATGACTGCTTTAAGGCAGCTACAACGATTTTAGTGCAACGTTCGTGCTTGATTGTTTTACGTTCACTGCGCTCACATAGAATTGGAGTTATTCGTTGCACACCTAATTCAGTAGCTTTCTCTAAAAACCACTCAAAACGATCCATGTTTTTTGTTGGTGCTACAGCCATATGTACATAAGGGCTTTGAGTCGCAATGCGTTCGTGTGATGTTAAACGTACAACACACTTCTTTGGACTTAACACGTCTAAAACTCCTTTAAAAAAAAATCCTTTTCCGTTTGTCAAGCGAATGGTATCTCCTGATTTTTTTCGCAATACCCGGGCAATATGTTTGCTTTCTTGCTCGTCAAAGAAATGTGATGCGCTTTCAGCATCAATATTTGGATGATAAAATTGTTGCATTAGCTATTCATTCTCGCTTTAGATTCGCTTGCAAGCGAATCAGTTAGACCCGCTTTAAATTTTAAATACCCCGTGATGGCAATCATCGCTGCATTATCTGTTGTGTAAGGCAATGGAGGTAAAAATAAAGAAACATCCAGATTGCTGAGTGACTCGCGAAGCCCTGAATTGGCCGAAACACCGCCTCCTAATACAAGTTGGTTCAAACCTGTTTGATCAATGGCTTTGGTTACTTTATCTATCAATATGGAAACGATATCATGCTGAATCGAGGCGCACAAATCATGAAGATTCTTGTTGATGAACTCCTTGTCTTGCTCTTCTTGTTTGCGTAAAAAGTACAACACACTTGTTTTAAGACCACTAAAACTAAAATTTAAACCTTCAACTTCGGGCTTTCCAAACGAAAATCTGGGCGTTCCCATTTTGGCAAGTTTGTCTAATACGGGCCCAGCAGGGTAGGGAAGACCAAGCATTTTTCCTGTTTTATCAAAAGCTTCTCCCACGGCATCGTCTTTAGTTTCACCAAAAATTACAAATGAGTTTGTGTCATCCACACGCACCAATTGTGTGTGTCCTCCTGAAACGGTTAACCCGAGAAATGGAAAACTAGGCGTGGGGAATGCATCATCGATAAAATGCACCAAAAGATGGGCATGCATGTGATGAACGGCTATTAGCGGAAGTTCAAGGGCAAGAGCTAAAGACTTGGCAAACGCATTTCCAACAAGTAGTGAACCTAGTAAACCAGGTCCTTGAGTGTAAGCAATAGCCGTTAGCTGTTTTTTATCGATATTTGCTTGAGACAGTGCTTCTTCCACGACTGGAATAATGCGTTGCACGTGAGCTCTTGAAGCAAGTTCTGGAATAACACCCCCGTGCGATTCATGTTCAAGTTGTTGCGCCACAACATTGGCATGCAATTTGCCATCGATGAGCACAGCAGCAGCTGTGTCGTCACAGGAAGTTTCAATACCGAGTATAATGCTTGACACAAAAAAAGAATTGACACAAAATTAACACTTTGGAGCAGAAACCAATCCGAAAATTTAGATTTCGCCGCTTGGTGGCCATTATTTCACTGATTTTTATCGGTATATGCTGCTTGTTGTTGTTGCCAGCTACACAAACGTATCTTGGTCAGCGTTTGGCTTCTCGTGTTGCCGATCAATTCGGTACCAATTTTTCTATTGGTCAAGTTCAGGTTTCACCTTTTGGTTATGCTACTTTCCGCAATGTACTTGCCATTGACCACAAACAAGATACTCTTATTTATGCGGGTTATGTTCGTTTAAATGCGTTACGCTTACGCGCTGTACTTCAAGGAAAAAATAATTTAGGTGATGTGTTGTTGCGCGACGTAGTATGTAATATTATTACCTATAACGCAGAAAACAAATCGAATATTGACCTGTTTTTTGAGCGCTTTTCAAATCCTGATAAAAGTAAAAAATCAAAATCGACAATTCGCTTGTCCTCCATCCGTATGATTAATGCCCAGTTGCAAATTGATAACAAGAATAAAGCAGCTCGAGTTCCGTTGATTTTTTCCAATTTAAATGCAGATATCGAAAATTTTGAACTTAATGGATCTGATCTGTCTGCTAACATTGCACAGCTTGATGCAAAAACAAGCTGGAATAATACCCAGATAACCTCTCTACGTGGAGATTATACGTATTCGCCAACGTCAATGAAGCTTTCAAATGCTGCCATTCAAACAGCATCCAGCATTGCAAATCTTGATGTTGCATTAACTTACCCGATCAAAGGGTTAACTTCGTTTGTAGATTCGGTTAACTTTGACATCAATCTAGAAAAAGCCTTGCTAGGAGCCGATTTTGGTGGGTTAATTCAATCTGAATTGCCTTTTGAGCAAGGTCAATTAAGTGGTATGATTTCGGGAACCTTGAATGAACTTTCAGCAAAAGAGTTGACTTTTACTGTTGGCTCCAATAAACTTCAATTTTCTGCTACATGTAACAATTTACTTTACACTGATCGGAGTTTCCGTTCAGCTGTGGAACTGAAGTTAGGTGATGCATCTCAAGTTTTGCCTCCTAATCTAGCCGTCAATACCAGAGCTCTTATTGACCGCTTTGGAAGTGTAGACGCTTCTGGAACATTGATGTTATCCAAAGGAGTTTGGAAACTCGATACATCTTTAAAAGCAGCCTTAGGACCATTAAAGGCTGCTGTAGCTGTGGATACAAGGAAACCAAAAGTTTCGTACCAGATGAAGTTGTTTTCGGAACGCTTTAATTTAGGTGGTATGGCCGATGTTGAAACCCTTGGTACTTCAGGGTTAGACATAGTGCTAAGTGGCAAAGGCTTTGATTTAAAAAACCTAAGCGCTGATGCCAAAGGGACATTAACTAATTTATTGTTTAGAAGTTATGCGTATGATAATGTCCAGTTAGAGGGCTCGATTAATCCCCAGTTTTTTAGTGGTAATCTACTTGTTAGTGATGCTGCAGCGACTCTTGATTTGTCCGGTAAAATTAATTTTGACACGTTGCGTAATTTTTCATTCTCAAGTACTATCGAAAAAGCAGATTTAGTTTCATTGGGCTGGGTGACAAGTACCGAGAAGTCTGTCTTTTCCGGCTCCGTTGATTTAGCTCTTCAAGGAAATTCTATTGATGACATGATAGGCGATTTATATGTAGAAGATGGAAACCTGACTACAGCTACAAATGACTATACCTTTTCATCTCTAGCCATTCAATCAAGACAAAACGATGCTGTTCGTGTGATTAATATTAGTTCAGATGATATTGCATCTGGTGTCATGATAGGGCAGTTCCAGCCAACCGAATTTGTAAAGCTTCTCCAAAATGCCCTAGGTGCTCAATATCAAAATTATTTACCTCATAAAATTACTGCGGGTCAGTACGTGGACTTTAATTTTAATCTAAAGGGCAAAATAGCGGCTGCATTTTTTGGAAATAAAATCTATTTGGATGACAATACCTTTATTCGGGGTTCAGTGTCGAGCCTAACGAACAACTTTAAATTATCCGTAAGGGCACCCAGAGTAGATATTTTTGATGCTCAACTAACCAACATCGATTTCAGGATAGACACCCAAAATCCGAGTAAATATTCCCATTTTTCTGTTGACGAATTAGTACATGATCGAGCGAATATTCACAAGCTAACGGTCAAAACCCATTTTCAAGATGATTTGTTGTTTGGCGAATCAATATTTTACCTCAATGAGGATTATGAACAGAAAAGTTCTCTAAAAACAACGTTTACTTTTGATCAGCAACAACGCGCAATATTAGGTTTTCAAGATGCCTCTTTTACTTTTGATAATACTAATTGGAAACTTAAAAAATCAGCGAGCTACCCTAAACTACGCTTTAAAAATATCAGCAATTTTTCGCTGACAGAGCTAGGCTTAACCAACGGTACAGCCGATATCTCGTTAACAGCTTCACAATCGGGAAACGACTCATTTTCGCTCAACGCAAATTTCACCCAAGTTGTTATGGAAGAATTGTTGTCGTTTAAAAAAGACAAATGGTCTGGCGTGCTGGATGGTTTTTTGAACATTAGACAATCTTCAACTGGGATAGAGGGAAATTCCAACTTGAATATTCGTGATCTTTATCTCAATGAAGTTGCTCTTGGAAGCGCTGCACTTACGTTACAATCCGAAGAAGGAGCAGATGCATATCAATTGGCAATTAGGTTTGAAGATGAAGAAGCAGATGTTGTTACCGCCTCAGGCTTGATTGGATTTTCAAATAAAAAGCCAGTGTTTGATCTTGATTTTGTTTTTAACGACTATGATCTTTCTATACTTGCTGGGTTAACGACAAATGTTTTTGATCCATTTTCTGGTAACGCAAACGGTCTTGTAAATTTGATCAGTAGAGACGACGGAATAACGGCAAATGGCGTTTTACAAGTGGATGATTTGGTACTCTCAGTCCCATATTTAAATACCACATATAAATTTACCAACACGGTTCCGTTTGATTTTTCATCATCTACTATTCAAATAAAAGACGCTTCATTTGTAGCCAAAGATGCCACACAAAAAGGGCTTTTGAATGGTCGTTTAACTCATCAGTCTTTTGACAATTGGAGTTTGGACATGCGTATAGATGCTGAAAACTTAAATGTGTTGGATACCGAATTTAGCCAAACCGCACTTTACTATGGCGATGCCTTTTTTACTGGGAATGCACATTTACACGGACCGTTTTCCAATATGCAGATTGATGTGATTGGAAATACAGCTCTGGGAACCAATATGTTTATTCCGATTCAATACGATACAGCCATTGGAGATGTTTCGTATATCAATTTTATTGAAAAGGAAAACGCTTCTCAACGAAAAGGGGAAATTAATGCAAATGTAAAAGGGTTACAACTTAGTTTTGATCTCGATGTAACTCCAGATGCACAAGTTGAAATAGTGGTCGACTCAGAATCCAAAAGCTCTATTCGGGGTACAGGCGCGGGGAATTTATTATTGGAAATAGATACGGCTGGCTCTTTTGCTATGTGGGGTGACTTTATCGCTTTAGATGGAATTTATAATTTTAAAAACCTTGGTTTACTAGACAAAAAATTTGTCCTTGAACCCGGCGGAACTATAGTTTGGGAGGGCGATCCTCTTGGTGCTCAAATTAATATGCGTGCTATTTATGAAGTTCCAGGTGGCGCAAATCCTAGCGTACTGATAGACGGCGATAACGTTAGCCAGAAAATACCAACAGATGTAACCATCAATTTATTTGGCAACTTACTTAATCCAGAAACACCAACATTTGAGATAGACTTTCCGAACACCTCAGGAGTTGTCAAAAATGAGTTAAATTACAGATTAAATGATCAAGAGCGACGACAGTTGCAGGCTATTTCTTTGCTCTCTCAAGGCTCTTTCATCAACGAAGTATCACTAGAAGCTATATCCAGTCAAACCCTTACCAACAATCTTTTTCAAAAGGCATCAGGTGTGTTTGACAATATTTTTACAAACGAAAATGATCAGCTCAATTTGAGTTTGAATTATTTGCAAGGGGACCGGAATGCAGCTGTTTCCATTAAAAACAGAGATCGACTAGGTGTGAACCTGTCTACCAACATAAATGAACGCATATTAATTGATGGTAAAGTCGGGGTTCCTATTGGTGGAGAAGACGAAACCATGATTATTGGCAATGTAACACTTGAATTTTTATTAAATCCGCAAGGGACACTTCGCGCTCGCGTTTTTAATAAAGAGAATGAATTTCAATATTTTGGAGATGAATTGGGCTACACTCAAGGTGTTGGAATAGCTTATCAAGTACGTTTTAATTCACTTAATGAACTTGTTCGCAAAATTTTCAACAAAAAATAATTTTTTTTACCCTGTAGAAGTAGTTTAAATGTACATGCTTTTTTGTTAATTTGCACTGCAATTTTAAATATGTCAACGAACAACACAGATTCTTCAGCTATAAAACGCATTGGTGTTTTGACTTCAGGAGGCGATGCCCCGGGAATGAATGCTGCCATACGTGCTGTAGTCCGTTCATGTGCATACTACAAAATTCAGTGTTTTGGTATCAAAAGAGGTTACCAAGGAATGATCGCTGGTGATATCTCACGTCTGGGTCCAAGGTCCGTCAACAATATCATTAACAAGGGCGGTACTATACTTAAGTCTGCCCGTTCTGATGAATTTAGAACAAAAGAGGGCAGAAAAAAAGCATTCGAGCAATTAATAGAACATGAAATTCAAGGCTTAGTTGTCATTGGTGGTGATGGTAGTTTTACAGGCGGCATGATATTTCAAAAAGAATTTGGTATTCCAGTCATGGGTATTCCAGGAACTATTGACAACGATATTTATGGCACTTCACACACACTTGGCTATGATACTGCCCTAAACACGGTGGTTGAGGCTGTTGATAAAATTCGCGATACAGCTATTTCGCATAACCGTTTGTTTTTTGTCGAGGTTATGGGTCGCGATGCGGGACATATTGCACTCAATACAGGTATTGGCGCGGGAGCAGAGGAAATCCTAATACCTGAAGAAGATATGGGCTTAGATCGACTTTTGCAGTCATTGAAACGCTCTAAAAAATCCGGTAAGCTATCCAGTATTGTAATGGTCGCAGAAGGAGATAAAATTGGAAAAAATGTATTCCAGCTTGCTGAATACATCGAAGAAAATTTGCCAGACTACGAAGTTCGCGTGTCTGTTTTAGGTCATATGCAGCGCGGAGGTGCACCCAGCTGTTTTGATCGCGTTTTGGCCAGTAGAATGGGCTTGAAGGCAGTAGAAGCTTTACGGGATGGTATTTCGGCTAATATGATTGGTATTTCAGATGGAAAAATGATTTTCACTCCCTTAGACAAGGCGATTAAAGGAGAATCTACCATAAACCGTGATCTCGTGCGCGTGTCTGAAATAATGAGACTTTAAACAACTATAAACTATAAATTACATAAACTATGGCAACCCTAAAAATTGGTATTAACGGATTTGGTAGAATCGGACGAATGGTCTTTCGCGCATCTTTAAACAGGTCGGATATTGAGATTGTAGCCATCAACGATTTACTTGATGTAGAACATTTGGCCTATTTGTTAAAGTATGACTCTGTTCATGGACATGTGGATGCGACTGTAGAAATCGCAGATGGTCATTTGGTTGTAGACGGTAAAACAGTTCGAATTACTGCAGAACGCGACCCAAAAAATTTGGCTTGGGATGCTGTAGGCGCAACTGTTGTTGCGGAATGCACAGGAATATTTACCACACTCGATATGGCACAGGCGCACATTGACGGTGGTGCAAAAAAAGTCGTCATTTCTGCTCCATCCAAAGACGCGCCTATGTTTGTGATGGGTGTTAACCACGCCGATGCGAATGCAGACGACTTAATCGTTTCAAATGCTTCGTGTACAACAAACTGCTTAGCTCCATTGGCAAAAGTGCTAAACGATGCTTTTGGTATTGAGGAAGCACTGATGACCACCGTTCACGCAGTTACTGCCACGCAAATGACTGTTGATGGTCCATCTAGAAAAGATTATCGAGGAGGTAGATCTTCTTTACTAAACATTATACCCGCTTCCACAGGTGCAGCAAAAGCCGTTACCAAAGTGATTCCTTCTTTGGAAGGAAAAATCACCGGTATGGCTTTCCGTGTTCCAACAGCTGACGTATCCGTTGTTGATCTTACCGTAAAGCTAGCTAAAGAAACGAGCTATGCAGGAGTTATGGATGCTGTAAAAACTGCTGCTGATGGTCCCTTAAAAGGCATATTAGGATATACCGAAGAATTGGTAGTATCACAAGACTTTATCGGGGATGCCAGAACTTCTATAGTTGACGCCAATGCTGGTATTGAATTAAATGGTTCATTCTTTAAAGTGGTTACTTGGTACGACAACGAAGCTGGCTACTCGAACAAATTACTTGATTTAGCAGCGCACGTTAGTAAATTATAACGAGATGAAGCTTATTGTAGATAGTGGCTCAACCAAAACGGATTGGATAGCACTTGATGAGCGTAATGAGCTTATCATTGAAACACAAACGCAGGGTTTGAATCCTCAGGTACTATCCGACCAAATCCTTGAAGAGCGCATCATCAACAATTACGATTTGTACAAACCAAGAAAAGAGGTTAGTCAAATTTTCTTTTACGGAGCTGGCTGCGGTACTCAACCTCCACGTGAATTACTCGCAAAGGTTTTAACAGGTATTTTTCCTAATGCTGCTATTACTGTCAAAGAAGACACATTTGCTGCTGTTTACGCAGCAGCTGATCCAGGATCAGAAAGCATAGTATGTATTCTAGGAACAGGTTCTAATTGTAGCTATTTTGATGGTAGTTCCATCGAACAGCGTATTATTTCGCTTGGATATATACTTATGGATGACGGGAGCGGTAACTATTTTGGAAGACAACTTCTACGTGATTACTACTTCAACAAGATCCCAACGGATTTAGCCAAAATTTTAGAAGCCTCTTTTGATTTGTCTTCTGAAACGATTAAAACGAACTTGTACAAAAAGCCAAATCCGAATACATACTTGGCAAAGTTTGCCCGTTTCTTAATCGAAAACAAGGATGCGGACTACAGTCAAGGGTTAATTAAAAAAGGGCTCAATTTATTTGTAAAAAATCAAGTTTTGCAATTTGAAAATGCAACAGCTATTCCAATACATTTCATCGGCTCTATTGCACATTACCTTAAAGATGAATTGACACAAGTGCTGACAGAAAATGGCCTATCGATTGGTAAAGTATTGCGTAAGCCCATCGATGGATTGGTCGAATACCACCGTTCGTTCAGCTAACCTACTGCTATCAGCGAAATTTCAACGTTGACGTGCTTGGGTAGCACGGATACTTCTACTGTTTCCCTTGCAGGGGCATTTTCTTCGTCAAAATAACTTCCATACACCTCATTAATGGCTGAAAAATTGTCCATATCCGAAATAAAAATACTGCATTTAACCACATGACTAAAGTCCATACTTGCCGCATCTAAAACGGCGGATAGATTTTCCATGACTTGCTTGGTTTCTGTAGTAATATCTCCTGTTATACGTTTATTTGTTTTTGGATTTAGTGCTATTTGTCCACTTACAAATAAAGTTCCGTTAACCAATATTGCTTGGTTATAGGGACCAATAGGTAGGGGTGCTTTATCAGTTTTTATGATTGTTTTCATGTGTTGTTTTTAAAGTCTTCTATCAGGTTCTCGTCGTTTTTCGTATTTTAAATCGCGGAGTATTCCTGATTTAACTCCGATAAAAAAGTACCAAGATTCTCTATAGCCAAATGGCGTCCACGAAATATTCATCTTCCAACTGTCTAAATCTCTACTAATACCAAAGTTAGTAAATGTAACTCCTTTGTTCTTAAAGTCATAACCCGAAGAGACAGTTATGTCCCATTTGGGTGTTAATCCAATATTTCCCGAAGCCATTAAGGAGTTGTTGCTTATTTCACGCTGTTGTAGGTTGTTTGAGTAAGTAAAGCTATGGCGTAAATTTAGACTCCAAGGCAATGGGTTGGTATAGTATGCTGAATCTTCTTCATTTTGCTCCTCCTCTTGCCCCTCATTTTCCGAATAATCAAGTTGATTCTCATCTAGTCCGACATTCATGTTCATTCCAGGTATAGCTCCTGACTGCCTATCCGTATTTTTTTTATTGTTTTTACTTTTAAAATTATAACCCCAATTAATATTGGCACTAGTCATTCTAAAAAGCGGTCCTCCTGCAGCTGCATTAAAAGTGTTGAAGCGCTTTTTCTTACCATCAACTTCTCTGAGCGCATAGGGATCAAATGTTGCCCCAATATTGACACTAATTTTGTCATCAAATAGCGGTATGACAGTACTCATGCGTACAGGACTCCACCGTAGCGAATCCGCTGTGATGTTGTAGCTGGTCGAGAAATTCAAATTGTTAAGGAGCTTAATTTTTTTAAGCTCGGTTTTGGTAGAATCTCTGTCCTTGACTTTAGCCTCAATGGTATTTCTTAAAGTGATTCCAATAGAACTGGATTTTCTGTTTCCAGGAGCGCCATAAACTCCTCCTTGAAACCGAGTGTATTCAGCTGTATTTCCGTTAGCGTCGATGATGTACTCGTCGTAATACTGTTCAAAACTGGGTTGATTATTGTAGCTTACACTTGCATTTGCTACATGACGGATGCTTTGTATTTTTTTATCTTCTTTAAAATTAAATACGCCATAAAGCGTTGAATTTACGCTTGCATTAAAATTGTACTGAGCAAATCGATCAAAGCCGCGGATCGTATCCTGCTCTGGTAATGCTTCTAAAATCGGGTCGTAGTCATTTTTCTTATACGTTTGATTGGTCCATGTTTCGCTATAATTGCCACCTACAGCAAAATTAAAATGCTTAGCTATTTTAAAATTGGTACCAATCGGGATGCTGTGTTTTACACCTGTTTTTGCCCCGTAAAAAAGCCCCTTTGACGAAATAATATCATCTGTTGTATTGATTCGATTGTCTCCACGCATGGTATACTGGAAATTTATGTTTTGAAGCGCTCCCTTTTTTATGGCATTTCGCTTTACAAAGGGATAGATTCGCTCCATGTTCGCCGTTAATGAGGGCAGTGTCATGTTCACTGTTTTACTTTGCGTGTTTTGGCTGTGGGTCGCAGATACGGATAGGTTAACGGATGGGTATTTTGGGAAGGTTCTACTATAAGAAATGGAAGAATTTAAGGTGTTATTCAGAAAGTTCGTTGTGTTAATTTGATTCAAGGACTCTCGAAAGTAGCTGCTTGAGCCCAAGTTAACCGAAGCTGAGAACCGGCTATTCGGGTTGGATTTACTGTCCTTACTGTGTGACCAACGTAAGTTAAATATTGTTGATTTTCCATAGTTAGGTAGCCCGCGCTCACCGTTGATTAAGTTTTCATAGCGGAATGCGAAAGTTCCATTGTATTTATATCGCTTTCGGTAATTGCTTTCAAGTCTAAATCCGTAACTACCATTTGTGTAATAATCTCCAAGGGTGGCGACATCTAAATTGTCGCTAAGTACAAAGTAATACCCGCCATTTTGCATAAAATACCCTCGATTAAAATTTTCTCCTATCGTTGGAAAGAGAAAGCCAGTAGCTCTATTTTGGGTCATTGGAAAATAGGCAAATGGCAAAAAAACGGGTGTAGGTACGTCGGCGATATACAGATTGCTAAGACCCGCTATCATTTTCTTTTTTGGAACAAATTTAGCCGTCCGCACCCGTATATAATATTCTGGGTCATCAACATCTACAGAAGTTGTGATTATGGCATTGCGCAAATAATACACGGAGTCATTTTGCTTTTTCGTTGCATTTGCCTTTACGTTCATTCCCTGTTGTTCGCTGCGCGAATTCCAGATTATTGCCTTTTTAGTTTTAAAATTAAAGCGGATGGAGTCAGGAAAAACCTCATCTCCACCTTGCTTAAACGACGGTGGCTGCACCAATACACCCAACGAATCTTTTATGCGGCCAGCAGACACCTCATTTGTATTGTAATCCATGACAATGACTCCAGATTTAAGCTCAATATCTTGATAATAGAGCTCTGCACCATCGTACATGTATAGTTTATTTTCTTTTTTGTCGATTATCATATACCCATCAGCATGCCGTTTAACTTGGTCAAGCAATATGGGTTCTTTTTTCACAATCGAGTCCTGTTCAGCAATGGGGATGCTGTCCTGTGTAGCAGCTGGTTGTTGTGCATAAACTATACTACACAAAAAGAAGAGATACACGAATATACTCGTGTTGGGAAGTATGCCAGAATATTGTCTTATTTTTGACAAGGATATCAACTTGATGGAGTTCAAAAATACATATATTTTACCCAGAATGCACCAGATTAACCTTCTTTTAGTTGCCGCTCTGTTTTGTGTACTACCTATTACCAAAACCCATGCCCAAAATAACAAAACATTTACGGTTGTTATCGATGCAGGTCATGGTGGTAAAGATCCTGGAAATAGGGGGAACGGTTTTTATGAGAAAAAGATAGCCTTGAGTATTGCCTTAAAAACAGGAGCTCTATTAAAAAAGCAAAAGGGGATTAAGGTGGTTTACACTCGATCGAGCGATACATTTATACCGTTAAGCAAAAGAGCCGATATTGCCAACAAAGCCAAAGCAGATTTATTTGTTTCAATCCATTGCGATGCGCATACATCCAATGCCTTTGGCGCAGGCACCTTTGTGCTGGGGTTGCACAGAAACAAAGATAATTTTAGAATTTCTCAGAAAGAAAATTCGGTAATCTTTCTAGAAGATGATTACGAGCAGCGTTACGATGGTTTTGACCCCAACAATCCCGAGTCTGTTATTAGCTTGGTCTTGATGCAAGAGGACTATTTAAACCAAAGTATAGAAGCAGCAAATTTCATTCAACAAAGTTTTGTAAATAATTTAAAACGCAAAAATCGTACGGTCAAACAAGCGGGGTTTCTTGTGTTGCGTAATACCTATATGCCCAGTGTGCTTGTCGAAACAGGCTTTTTAACCAATAAACGAGAGGGTTCTTATCTAAATTCTCGTAAAGGACAAGACGAAATGAGTCGTGCCATAGCAAAAGCAGTTTTGGGCTATAAATCTTCTTTAGACGGCACCTTATTTACAGGTGAAATTCGTGAAGATGAAGTAGTATCCACAAAACCAGTAGAAAGCAAGCCCTCAACAAATGCACCCATCTTTAAAGTGCAGATAGCTGCTAGCACTAAAAAACTAGCTACAGAAGCATACAACTTTAAAGGGCTGACACCCATCTCGTCAACAAAGAACGGAAATATTTACCGCTATTATTACGGAACTTTTACTTCATACAAACAAGCGAGAAGTGCCATAGCTGTGGCAGTGCAAAAAGGCTACAAAGGTGCTTATGTGAAAGCTTTTGTAAAGGATAAAGAGGTGTCGATAACTCGTGAAATGAAATCCAATTAGTAAATGATAGCTGTTCAAATAATCCGTATTTTTGAAAAAACCCATTACGTAAGATGAGATTTTCAAACGAAATCAAAACTGCGCTTCTCTTTATTTTTGGAATTGCATTGTTCCTCATAGGATTTAGCTACCTCAAATCCAATGATGTTTTTGTTTCTGACCGCATATTTTATGGGATTTACGAGAATACAGAAGGTCTGGTGAACGGAACACCCGTGACCATCAATGGCTTTCAGGTCGGTGCTGTTGAATCAAGTAAATTACTAGAGCCGTCTGCAAAAATTCTGGTTACTTTTCGCGTTGAGAATGACTTTCCCTTTTCCCAAAATAGTATAGCACGTATTTACGAGTCTGGGCTTATTGGTGGCAAGGGCTTGGGAATTGTGCCCCGTTTCGACAATGCTCCACTAGCCAAAGACGGCGATACACTTAGGACTCAAATTGCTCCCGGTTTAACCGATTTAGTAAATGAAAAGCTGACACCTCTTCAAGAAAAGATTGAAAGCATGATTGTTCATGCAGACTCTGTTTTAATTGCGTTTTCAAACGTTTTGGACAACGAACGACAACAAGCACTGCGCGAGTCGATCGACCAATTTAACGCGACAACAGCCGCCTTAACCCAATTAATTAATTCATTGCAGACTACTTTCGCTTCACCAACTGCTCCTTTTCAGCAATCTTTGCTTTCGTTAGCGCAACTAACCAGAAACGCTGCTGCTGTAACAGACAGCTTACAACAAGCACCCATTGGAAGCACCCTTCGTTCTCTGGAACAAACAGCACAAGATCTAGCTATTATATCCGATCAAATTAGTAAAGGGCAGGGCTCACTCGGGAAATTGGTACAAAGTGACTCGCTAGTCAATGCCTTAAATCAAACCAATAATCAAGCACAATTACTGTTAGAGGATTTACGCTTAAATCCAAAACGCTATGTCCACTTTTCTCTCTTTGGAAAAAAAGATAAAGGATATAAAAAACCTGAAAAAGACAATAAATAATGAGTGCTGTTCTACCGAATATTGCATTTGCAGTAATCTTTTTTGGCCTTGTAGGTTTATTTGTCCGAAACATTAGGCGCATCATCCGCAACATTAAGTTGGGGACAGCTGTAAGTCGTTCCGATCAGCCCAAAAAACGCTGGCTGCACATGGCGAAGATTGCACTGGGACAATCGAAAATGGTGCGAAAGCCAATATCTGGTCTCTTACATGTGGTTGTCTACATCGGTTTTGTTGTTATTAATATTGAACTCCTTGAAATCGTTGTTGACGGGTTCTTGGGGACCCATCGAATTTTTGCACTTTATCTAGGCGCTGCGTACAATGTTTTAATCTTCACTTTTGAAGTTTTTGCATTGCTGGTTCTTGTTTCTGTTTTTTTCTTTTGGACGCGACGAAATGTTGTGCGTATCAAGCGTTTTTGGAAGTCAGAGATGAGCGGGTGGCCAAAACTAGACGCAGACATTATATTGTATGCCGAAGTCGTTTTAATGGGCTTGTTTTTAACCATGAATGCGGCTGATTTTTGGCTACAGACAAACGATGCCGTCTATCCGACTGTGGGTTCTTATCCTATTAGCCAATTTTTACTCCCCATTTTTGATGGCATGGAAACAAGTCAAGTAATCGCTATTGAGCGAACAGCATGGTGGCTACACATTACAGGAATTTTATTGTTTCTCAATTATCTATACTATTCGAAACACTTACATATTCTTCTTGCCTTTCCAAACACCTATTTTGCCAAACTTACTCCTCAAGGAAAGTTGCCCAATATGGCGTCTGTTACAGACGAAGTTAAGTTGATGCTTGACCCCAATGCAGATCCCTATGCAAACCCTAATGGCGACAATCCACCAAATACATTTGGCGCGGCAGATGTGACCGACTTAAACTGGGTTCAGCTGATGAATGCGTATTCGTGTACCGAATGTGGTAGGTGTACAGCTGTCTGCCCGGCTAACCTTACTGGAAAAAAATTATCTCCGCGAAAAATCATGATGGACACTCGTGATCGATTGACAGAAGTAGGCCAGTCGATAAACAAAGGGGTAGCGATAAATGACAACGTGCTACATGAAAATTACGTTACAAGAGAAGAATTGTGGGCCTGTACGTCTTGCAACGCTTGTGTAGAGGCTTGTCCTATTGCTATCGATCCTTTATCTATCATTATGGATATGCGACGCTATCTCGTTATGGAACAGTCCGCAGCACCAACAGAATTGAACAATATGATGACCAATGTAGAAAACAACGGAGCTCCTTGGCCATTTAATCAACAAGACCGTATCGCTTGGCGCGAGGAAATTAATACATGATTATGAATAAAGAAGACGTAGATAAATTACTACAAGAGAAATTAGAAGACGGAGAACACATTAGCCCCGTACTTCCTGATGGGGTTAAAAATTACCTTATTGATATAGATGGGACCATTTGCGATGATATCCCAAATGAAGAGCCCGAGCGCATGGCCACAGCTAGCGTTTACCCCGATGCACTTGTTACGCTCAACCGCTGGTATGACGACGGACATATGATATGTTTTTTCACTTCACGAACTGAAGATCATCGAGGAGTTACCGAAACGTGGTTAAAGGAAAATGGATTTAAATATCACTCTTTATTGATGGGTAAACCAAGAGGTGGCAATTACCATTGGGTAGATAATCATCTGGTGAAGGCAACTCGTTATAACGGTAAATTCACTGATTTAGTTGAAAAAGAAGTGACCATTGAGGTCTTTGATGATGGGCAGCACGACTAACATACCAACCATGGCTGAATTGGCAGCTCAGGGAAAATCCCCTGAGGTGCTTTTTTGGGTAGGTTGCGCAGGTAGTTTTGACGACCGCGCAAAAAAGATTACTAAGGCTTTTGTTCAGCTACTGATCAAGGCTGATATTTCCTTTGCTGTTCTTGGTCCCGAAGAGAGCTGTACTGGTGATCCTGCTAAGCGAGCTGGAAATGAGTTTTTGTTTCAGATGCAAGCCATGACAAATATTGAGGTGCTTAACGGATATGGAATCAATACCATTGTCACTACCTGTCCTCACTGCTTTAACACGCTTAAAAATGAATACCCAGATTTAGGCGGTACTTATGATGTAATGCATCATACCCAGTTTCTCAAACAATTATTGGATACGGGTAAACTTAAAGTTTCTGGCGGAAGTTTTAAGGGAAAGCGAATTACTTTCCATGACCCTTGTTATCTCGGTCGTGCCAACAACGAATATGAAGCCCCTAGGGCTGTCCTGGCTAAGCTAGAAAGCGAGCTTATTGAGATGAAAAGTTGTAAGGAAAAAGGCTTGTGTTGCGGGGCTGGAGGAGCGCAAATGTTCAAGGATGCTGAACCTGGAAACAAAGAAATTAATATTGAACGTACCGAACAAGCTCTAGAGACCAAACCAGACATCATTGCTGCTGGATGCCCGTTCTGTAATACCATGATGCGTGATGGTATAAAAAATAAAGAGCAAGAAGGGAATATTGCTGTCCTCGACGTTGCAGAACTTCTAAATCAAGCCCAAGATTTGTAGGATGCTTATTCCATTTGATGATTTATCGGACAATGCACGTATTTGGATTTATCCTTCCAATAGACCTCTCTCTGCAGATGAAGTTAACTGGCTTTCACCAAAAATTAGGGAATTCTTAACAAATTGGACAGCACATGGTGCATCACTAAAAGCAGGCTTTACACTTCCCTATAGCCGATTTATTGTATTTGCATTAGATGAGTCCGAACAAGCGGCAACTGGGTGTTCTATCGATAGTTCTGTTCACTTTATCCAGTCTATTGAACAGCAGCTCGACGTGCAATTGTTGGACAAAATGAATGTAAGTTTCAAACAAGGCGAATTCATTACTTACAAGTCGCTAACGGACTTTAAACAACTTGTTTCCAATAAATCAGTTTCTGCTGATACCACAGTCTTTAATCACTTGGTTTTGAACAAAGGAGAATTTTTAACCCAATGGGAAGTGCCCGCTAGAGCGAGTTGGCATGCCCGATTTTTTTAGCTTAACTTTAAGGTATGCTGCGCTGCCTTATTTTTTTCTTCTTCTTTTCTGTGCCATTAAGCGCACAATCAGTCCAACATTGGGTAGACAGTACCTACAATCAATTAACGAACGATCAAAAAATCGGCCAGTTGTTTATGGTCATGGCGTATCCTAACGGAGATTTTGGCCAACAAAAAGTGACCCGTCAAGCGATAGACGGTCATGTGGGAGGGCTTATTTTTTCAAAAGGAACCGCCACACAACAGCTAGTGGACACCAAGCGCTACCAACTTCTAAGTGATTTGCCTTTGTTCATTGGAGTTGACGCAGAATGGGGTATGGCCATGCGCTTGTCCGATGTAACTCCCTTTCCGTATCAGATGACGCTAGGTGCACTTCCTAACGAGGAACTTATTTATGCATTGGGAAAACGTATAGGTACTCGAAAACGTGCCATGGGGATTCATATTTCCTTTTCTCCAGTGGCAGATGTAAATATTAAAGCGGAGAATCCCATTATTGGCGTTCGGTCTTTTGGTGATCAACCCAGAGAAGTAGCTGCTCGAAGCTGGGCTTTGGCAGACGGCTTACAAGCAGCCGGCTTGATTGCAGTAGCCAAACACTTCCCCGGACATGGTGCAACAACAGCAGATTCACATAAGACCTTGCCGCTTATGAATCAAAGCAGAGAAGAGTTGGATGCTGTAGACCTGCTACCGTTTACACACTTAATTGACAGAGGAATACAAGGTATTATGGTGGGCCATCTGGATGTTCCAGCGCTTGACCCAAGAAAAGATAAACCCGTGAGTACCGCCAAATCCGTTGTCACCGAACTCCTGCAAAAAGATTTTGGATTCAAAGGGCTAGTTTTTACTGATGCACTTAATATGGATGGAATTCGTCAATACAGTAAACAGCCTGCTTTGGCAAGTTTTTTGGCAGGTGCAGATGTTTTGCTGATTCCTCATGTGTATCATCTTGCATTTAACTCGCTCAAAATAGCCTATAAGGAGGGAATTGTTTCGGAAGAACGCCTAGCTCGATCGGTTAAGAAAATCCTTAGGACTAAGTATTCTTTAGGACTGTTTGCAAACAAAAAGCGGAGTTTGACACGACCAAAGGAAACATACGAAGACCGCTATTTAAAAAAGCAAATAGCGGCGCAAAGTATTACACTAGTACACCCCGAACAGAAGGAGTTTTATTTACCAACGAATAGTGCTGTTGCTTATGTAGCTTTGGGGGATGTCCTAGATCGATCATTCTTACAGGTATTACGTCAATATGGCGATGTGGTTCAATACGCACCAGAAAAAGCAATGTCGCATGCGGGAAAACCTCTTGTTGTGGGCTTTCATGCAGATACCACGACTCCTTGGGCAAACACAAAAATATCCGCAAGCGACAAATTACTTCTTCGATCTTTAGCCCAACATCCAAATGTTCATCTTGTCCTTTTTGCCCCACCATTTACCCTGAATGATTTAGCTAATTTGGATTCATTTTCAAGTGTAGTATTGGCTTATGAACAGCAAAAATCATTTGCTCAGGCTGCAGCTCAAGTGCTTTTTGGTCTATTGAGTCCGGAAGGGAAACTTCCTGTAACACCCCCAACAGCCCAATGATTATTTTGCACTTCGATCTTTTACTGATATATTTGATTGATAGAATCAAAGAAATTCCCTTGAACTTATGAAAATAGCCATTGTTTGTTACCCAACGTATGGCGGTAGTGGGGTAGTAGCTACTGAGTTAGGAGTTGCTTTAGCTTCCCATGGTCATGAAGTGCATTTTGTCAGTTATAAGCAGCCGGTTCGGTTGGAGTCCTTGACCACAAGTATCCATTTTCATGAAGTTCATGTTCCAAAATATCCTTTATTTCATTATCAGCCTTATGAGCTTGCCTTGTCAAGTTTGTTGGTTGAGTTAGTCAAAACACACCAGATAGAGTTATTGCATGTGCACTATGCAATCCCGCACGCATACGCAGCTTATATGGCCAAACAAATGTTGTTGGAGTCAGGTATTGATATACCGTTGGTTACCACCCTGCACGGTTCGGATATTACCCTAGTTGGGAACCACCCTTTTTACAAACCAGCAGTAACATTCAGTATCAACAACTCCGATATAGTAACCTCCGTATCCAAAAACTTAAAAAGTGACACATTTAGCTTTTTTGATGTGCACAAAGAAATACACGTTGTTCCAAATTTTATCAATGTAGCTTCTTATGATAAGATTCGCGTGAATTGTGAGCGATCTGTAGTGGCTAAGGACAATGAAATGATTGTGTCGCATGTAAGTAATTTTAGGCCTGTAAAACGCGTACTGGATGTGGTTGCAGTATTTGCACGTATCCGCGACAAACTTCCTGCCAAATTAATGATGGTAGGAGATGGTCCAGATCGTATGGCAGCAGAAGCACGATGTCATGAATTAGGCATAGCAGAAGACGTTGTCTTCTTTGGCAAAACCAATGAAGTAAATAAAATTTTATGCTTCTCAGATTTGTTGTTGTTACCATCTCAAACAGAAAGTTTTGGGCTTGCTGCTCTGGAAGGTATGGTTGCTGCTACGCCTGTAATCTCATCCAATACTGGTGGTTTGCCCGAGGTTAATATTCACGGTAAAACAGGTTTCCTTACTGCCGTTGGAGATGTTTCCAGCATGGCCGAATATGCTGTTGGTTTATTGTCGAATAAAGAAGAGCTTATTCAAATGAAACAAGCTGCCTATCAACATGCGTGTACCTTTGATGTTGCCCGTATTGTACCACTTTATGAGTCTATCTATGAATTGGCATTAAAAACAAAAGTCTCATGAGAAAAACAGCAATTCTTCCGTTTTTTTTGTTTTTTTTCTCATGTGCTGATGATGTGCCAAAAGAAAAAAGTAAAAGTCCCCTCTATGTAGTTGACGGAACCATTACTACCCGTATCGATTCTATTTTACCAGAACAAATCAAAAGAGTTGATGTTTTCAAAGACAGTGTAGCGTTGGCTATCTACGGAGCGGATTGGAAAAATGGCATGATCGTCATCACGACCAAATAGATACTTTGTTCAGCTCATGTTCAACAGTATATCTACTTAAATTATATATTTTTGATGTGTGGACGCATTACTCACCTATTTTAACGAAATATCTTCATTGCACCGTGTAATTATCCTAATTGGCGGTATTAGTTTCTTTTGGTTTTTGGAGGGCTTGATTCCAGTACGGCGTATGTCGTATCCCAAATGGCGTCATGCGTTACCTAACTTCTTTTTTACCCTCACTACGATAGTTTTAAACTTTTCTTTGGCTTTTTTGCTCTTGTTTACTGCTGATTGGGTACAGCTCCATTCATTCGGATTGCTTCACTTGATCGAAATGCCGTTGTGGTTATATGTTGTCACTGGTGTACTGTTTCTAGATTTAATCGGCGCCTATTTCGCACATTGGGTAGAACACCGAGTCAAGCCCTTGTGGATGGTCCATTTGGTGCACCACTCCGATCACTATGTAGACACAACAACAGCCAATAGACATCATCCATTAGAAAGCTTAGTACGCTTTGGCTTTACCCTTTTGGGTGTTTTTATTCTGGGTACGCCCATAGGCGTTGTGATGCTTTATCAATCCTTGTCGGTTGTACTGAGCCAGTTTAACCACGCCAACATTCAATTACCGTCTTATGTAGATCGTTGGTTGAGCTATATTCTGGTTACGCCTCATATGCACAAAGTGCATCACCATTATGTTTTGCCATATACGGATAGCAATTTCGGGAATATTTTTTCTGTATGGGACAGGTTGTTTGGCACCTACAAAAACCTTGCTGCAGCACGCATAGTGTATGGTGTTGACGTGTTTCCAAACAAAGAAAAAAACGCACAGATAGGCTCCTTACTCAAGCAGCCATTCCAGCCCTATCAACGACCCACTGAGCATCCAGAGTAAGTAGAATAAGCCGATGATTTAGTTGGGAAAACCATATCTGGTTATGGGTATCATTTTCCAATACAGAAGTTAGCAAAAATATTTCCGAGTATATCATCTGTGGTAACCTCGCCCGTCACGGTTCCCAACTCGTAGAGGCATTGACGAATATCGATTGCCAGTAAATCACTACTGCGGT
>JAHEKR010000050.1:3929-6102 GCA_024638225.1 Flavobacteriaceae bacterium | reverse complement strand
AAGTGCGGGATAATCAGGAAGTGATCGACGCGTATTTGGGGGTTGCACATGACTGAAGTACTATTTTTCATTGAAGTTGTGGTAGCGGGATTACTTGCCGGTACTATGTACTCTCTTGTCGCTTTAGGTTTTGTTCTCATCTATAAAGCTTCTTCCACTTTTAACTTTGCGCAAGGTGCGATGGTTTTCTTTGCTGTGTTGGCCTTTGTGGGCTTCATGGAGCTAGGATTATCATTTCCTGTGGCCTTTGTGGTGACTGTCTTACTCATGGTTTTGGTTGGGTTTTGTACTGAGAGGTTGGTTCTCAATCCGTTAATGAACCAAAGCGAAGATACGTTGCTGATGGCAACAATTGGTTTGGGTTTTGTTCTAGAAGGACTTGCTCAAGCAGCATGGGGCGTTGAAGTCAGAAGACTTGATCTAGGTATTGGTGATTTCCCAATTGAGTGGATCATCGATGTTTTTGGTCTTTTTGTAAGTGCACTCGATGTGACAGCGGGCATAGTCGCGGCGGTGCTTATTATAGGTTTAGCGTTGTTGTTTAAGTATACAAGGATGGGACTGGGCTTGAGAGCGGTTGCAGATGACCCTGGTGCTGCCAGCTCAATCGGTATCCCTTTAAAAAATATCATGTTATTAGTCTGGTCAGCCGCGGGCGTTGTTGCTTTGGTAGCGGGAATGATGTGGGGTGCCCGAGCTGGTGTCCAATTTGCCTTGGTAGATTTGGCACTCAAAGCACTACCTGTTTTGATCATTGGAGGATTTTCTTCAATACCAGGTGCAATTATTGGTGGGTTAATAATTGGTGCCACAGAAAAAGTATTAGAAGTTTATATAGGGCCTTTTTTTGGTGGTGCTATCGAAGGCTGGGCGCCATACGTTCTGGCTATCTTTTTCTTACTTTACCGACCTGAGGGTCTGTTTGGTGAGAAAATAATTAGGCGAGTTTAAACGATGGAGCAAAACGTGAGTAACAAAAACATTCTTCTTGGATATACAAGATCTGACGTAACAAACTTTTTGATCGCTATGATACTTTCGTTTGTCGCAATCCCCTTGGTAGTGCAAACGGACTATTGGTATTCTTCTATCCTCATACCTTGGCTGTGCTTAGCTTTGGCGGCCATTGGGCAGCAGATAGTCATGGGTTACGCTGGGCAGTTGGCTTTAGGAGCAGCCGGCTTTATGGCTGCGGGTGCGTTTGCTTGCTTCAACTTGATCCTAAGAGTGCCAGATATCCCGTTTTTTATCGCACTGGGATTATCTGGATTGGTGGCTGCCGCTTTTGGTATTTTATTTGGATTGCCAAGCCTTAGGGTAAGAGGCATCTACTTAATGGTTGCAACACTCGCCTCTCAATTTTTCATCGTATGGATGATTGATAAATTTGGTTGGTTCAAAAATTATGATACGTCGGGAATTATTACTGCTCAGGACATAGTTATACTGGGCAAGCCATTTACTTCACCTTTAGAGATGTACCTTGTGATACTCGTAGTTGTGACCGTTTTGACGGTTCTTGCGGTAAATATGGCAAGGGGAAGTACCGGCCGTAATTGGATGGCTGTTCGTGATATGGACATCGCAGCCGAGTCTATGGGGATATCCTTGCTCAAAACAAAACTACAGGCGTTTGCGATATGCGCTTTCTATTGTGGGGTTGCTGGCGCTCTATTTGCGTTCACTTACCTAAAATCATTAGAGCCGGTCGCCTTTGATATCAAATTATCATTTAAAATTTTATTTATGGTTATTCTTGGTGGTCTAGGTACAATAAGTGGGGCTTTCATCGGGGCTGCTTTTATTCTGCTTTTTCCTGTTTTACTTAATAGTGTAGGGAATAATGTGTTTCATGGTGCGATCGATGCAACCATTATATCTTCAATTGAACAGGTAGTCTTTGGGGTTTTAATCATTGTGTTCATGATTTACGAGCCGTTAGGCATGGCTAAACTATGGGGCAATGTTAAGCAAAGATTTTCTCGAATCAATTGAATCATTAAGCGGTGATTTGAAACTGTTTATGCTTGAAAGATAAGTACAGAAAGTACGTAAATTTCATAGGTGCGGTATCCAGCCGCACCTTATTACTTTAACTGATCTAGACAATGCCTGCTGGCGTAAGGATAGAAGCAAGTCTCTTACGCAGTTTTTCAGAGATTCCAGCCACAAA
>JAHEKR010000050.1:0-3919 GCA_024638225.1 Flavobacteriaceae bacterium | reverse complement strand
ATGAAATTAACTGATCTAGACAATGTGTACTGGCGTAATCACAGTGGAAAATCTCTTTACGCAGTTTTTCAGAGATTCCAACCACAAAAAAATAAACGATTTTCCGAAAGGTTATTTAAAATGGATATGATTTTCAAACGTATTTTTGCAATAAAGATACCAGAGTTTTGTATGAGCCATTGGTTATTTAGGATTCCATTGGCCATCATTTTTATACAGCAGGGTTTATCTAAATTTCCAGTTACTGCAGAAGATGCTGAAGCCTACGAACTACCGTATTTGGTTTGGTGGTTTGTATCGTACGGTGAACTTGGGGCCGGTCTAGGCCTATTGGTAGGCGGATTATTTGCAGCCAGATTAGCGTCAATTCAGAAGCTTATTCCTGAACTTGGTGACATGGTGACGCGGTTTTCAGGAATTACAATATGTTCAATTACTACTGGGGTGATTTGGATAAGTCAGCCGGAAAGCCTCATCGATGTAATACTTTACGATAACCTTCACGTATTTTTGTGGGTGGGCGGTCTTTACTTCGCACTCAGAGGAAACAGGACTTAAGTTTGATAGAATAGGATAAAAAAATGAAGAAAGTTGATCAAGGAAAAGCTGAGACAGCAGCAGAGATATATTCAAACATAAAGATGAAAACCATGGTCGCCATTACTGCATCTTTTTTTGGCTTGATGGTTTTGGCGTTTATAAGCGTATTTTTAAAGGCCTAATAACCTGAATGGGCTTTATATCAACACTACTTGTAGCATTCCTCTTTGGAGGGATGCTACTATTTTCCGTAGGATTTGGGACACTAGCTTTTAAGTTTTTAGAGATAGCGATTGCTCGTCATTTCATACGCAAAACTTTTCCATTTTTTTATTTGTACGTCTTTAGCATTTCCGCAGTTGCCTCTGTTATCTTGTATTTTCAAAATTTCGATGCCTTTGGATTAATGCTCATAATAGCAGTTACGACTATTCCCACTGCGCTTTTTTTAATGCCAGCAATAAATTTCTCAGTGGATAATAAGCTTAGACGTCGGTTTCTTGTACTGCACGGCTTTTCTGTATGTATTACCCTGGTCCACATTATTTTAGCTGCTTCGACCCTTTATTTTCTTTCCTGACAAAAACACTCAAGTAACTGAAAACAAACAAAATTCTTGACAATATTGGCTCGAATAATACATCCAGTTCATGGTTCAAGCCAGCTTAACGCAAGTCAGGGCCTTTTTTTATAGGAGGATACTTATGCAAGCTTGTCAGAAATGCAATTTCTACGAAAATCAAAATCAAGTCAGTGGGTCTTGTCGAGTAAACCCGCCAATCGTTCTTAAGGAAGACAATAAAGCTGTTTGGCCGGTGGTTACCGTCGAAGATTGGTGTGGCCGCTTTGAAATGAAGGCAGCGTAAATTTAATCACTTGGCATTCAGCGTGAGCACAGCTTGTGCTGGATGTAAGTAGTATTTTGACTCTGCCGAGCAAGGTGTTGTTTCAACACTTAAGTTCTTTGAACTTCCATATCAAAAAAATAATCGATATCGAGTTAAAAATAAAGTTTGAAGCAAAGGGAAGGTCAGAAGACATAATTGTTAAATATTTGTTGCGCTTATTTACTGCTGTCGTTAGCTGCTTGATTAGGGATACGGCTTTGTTTAGGCCTCAATATGGTCCCGAGTGTTAATGCACGCGTTTAGCTGAGGATTATAAAAAATACGCTCTCTCCTTTCTTTGTAGCGCTGTAGTGTATTTCGCATGTTTTCTTCAAAGTGATGCAAAACTAAGATACACGGTCAATAGCCACAATTAGACTTTTTCCACTCTTATCAAAATAACCATTAGTTTATTTAATATATAAAAATATTTTTGAAACTTAAAATTAGCTTTGGATAAGAAACTAACTTTTTTGACTTGATTGTACCATGAAAATCAACAATAAAGCTTCGATATCTGGATGCCCACGTGGTGGAATGGTAGACACAAGAGACTTAAAATCTCTGGGCTTAATAGGCCGTGCCAGTTCGAGTCTGGCCGTGGGTACCAGGTATGTCAAAATTAATACAAAAGAAAAATATTGTTCATGAATGGCCAGCAAACTTTATCTTGTGCAGCGTTTTGACACGTGACCGTTTAATGTGTAATTCCTTAAGCGCCCATTATCAAAAACTTACGGACTAGAATATTTCAGCAAGCTAAAACACAGTCCTATAAAGCAAAAAAATAAAATATTTTAGTCAATATAGGATAGTTTGAACTAAAAAGGATAGCAGATTGAATATGAAGAATTCAAATACGGTATTGATTGATAGTAATCCAGGTAGAAATTCGCAGACGTATGGCATTGCACGAGAATTAGGCACTGATTTGGACCTAATCCATGAACCATCTGTTGGGGTAGTAGGCAACAAGGGAGACTCACAATGTTACATTGGTGTTCTTCAAAAAGTAAATATAATACATGAGGCACTTAAAGATAGAGTAGGCAGTCAGCAGGGAAAATTGTCCATGCGACTAATACAGCCAGAGTTTACGGTTGCCACTTCAGATGGCATTCGAAATGGTACAAAAGAAATGAGATACTCTTTAATTGGTAGAGAGGTGACTAATGATACTCTATCGGAGCATTTAAGCGCTACCGGGTTGGAGGGCGTTATCGCAGTAGTAGCATGTGATAAACCTCCTGTTGGTACACTTGCCGCAATTCTTGAGCATAATCGGCCTGCCATTATTATGTCGGATGGCTCGATCAGGCCTGGCGTCGACTCTAAAACGGGAGAAAGTATTGATCTTATTACAGCGTATCAATTGGCAGGTAGTGCTGACGAGAAACTAAAGCGGAGGATAGCAAAAGAGGCTTGCCCAGGTTTTGGAAGTTGTGGCGGTATGTTTACATACAATACTATGCAATCATTTATAGGTGTCGTGGGTATGCAGCCATTGCATATGATTTCTCCAGCGTCTCAGGACACACGCCGTCTGAAGGAATTTCCGGTTGAGCTGGTTGATTATCTTGCCAATCTTATTGATCACAATATCACTCCTCGTGATATTGTGACTCGAGACTCTATACGAAATGCAATTATCGTCGCTATGTCTGTGGGTGGTTCGACAAATGTTCTTTTGCATGCTCCAGAAATAGCACGGGCAGCTGGTTACAAAGATTTTTCAAAAGAAATCATGAGTCCAGAAGAATTCAATGAGCTTTCAAAAAATATAATTCCAGTTGTGATCAACGCTCGACCGTTTGGTCAATATTCTATGGTAGATATCGATGCCAAAGGTGGCATGCAAGTTATTGTAAAAGAACTAATGGACGCTGGTCTCTTAAATGGTGAAACGTTAACTTGTACAGGAGAGACCCTATCACAGCAGATTAAGCGGTTAGACCCACCTAAGCCTGATGGTGATGTGATCTACAGTGTGCAAAAGCCATTCAAAGAAACTGGTGGTTTGCGTCTTTTGGGGGGTAATTTATCTCCAGAGTATAGTGCAGTATTAAAGTTAGCGGGTGTTGAGGGAGGATTAGAGAATAATGTGTTTAAAGGAAACGCCAAGGTATTTGATGGTGAACAAGAATTACTTAAAGCATTAGACTCAAATCCAGATATTTTTGAAAACTTCGATATGATTGTGGTTCGTTACGAGGGTCCGTTTGGTGCTCCAGGTATGCCTGAAATGCTCGATTCTACCTCTCGAATAACTGCATTATGTCGACAAAAAGGTATTGTAGTAGCACTTATGACAGATGGTAGATTTTCTGGTGGCTCAGTCGGACTTGTCATTGGACACGTAGGGCCCGAGGCAGCAGCTGGTGGTGCAATCGCTTTAATCGAAAATGGTGATGAAATACTTGTTGATTTGAATAAAAATGAACTGAACTGTACGCAGTTGCAGGATCCTGAGGTTTTAGAGGAACGCCAATTAG
>JAHEKR010000006.1 GCA_024638225.1 Flavobacteriaceae bacterium | reverse complement strand
CAAACAAAGCCAGTGCATACACAACCAAGAGCAATCAGCCATAAACGCAAATACCGCATAGACGTAAATTATTTATCAAATGTAGGGCATTATTAGAAAAGCAGCACTTCGCTTCAGGGGATTAAAATCAGCACTTTATGGGCGCCCTGCCTGCCTTGTCGCCCACCTGCCGAGCACCTAAAAATGAAAGCCAGGCAGGTAGGGCAGCTAGGCCTGCAAGGCGTGACAGTTCATTTTTTTAGAACCGAATACCAAGCCCTATTTGCAATCCTATATCAACGCCATAAACTTTTGAGGTAAGGAATTCTTCATAGATTCCCGCTTTTAGCACAAGAGCCCATTGTTTGCTCGAAAAAAAAAGAATTCCCTGAAAGGAACTTAGTCCGATATAAAAGTGGTCATTGGTCCTCCCATTGATTACAAATACGGCTATGATACCAACGGTGTCTTGGTAGAATTTGAAAGCGGCTATCGTCTGAAAGAAGGCAGTCGCCCTGGAGATGGGGTTTCGGCTCCAGAGGGTTGTTATGATGGCTTGTACTTTCAAGATTACGAAGATGTAGCTGGGATTTCCGCACTCGATCAGGCTAATGGACGAATGGGGAAAACCCCAGAATCGGAACGTGAATACTACTATGTTGTGACGGACAACTTTCCTTCGTCGCCCTTGTATTTTCGGGGCACACCAGATCCATCCTTTAGACACGGAGGTCCTTAACTAGAAGACTCGCCACTTGTTTTGTACCTTTGCGCCTAAATCAGCGGCATGATATTTTCAATGACAGGCTATGGGAAGGCCGAGTTTACTACTCAGGGAAGAAAGCTACGCGTCGAAATCAAATCACTTAACAGCAAGTCTTTGGATGTCAACTTTCGCGTACCCCAACGTTACCGAGGACTCGAGTTAAGCGCCCGAAAAACCCTAGCAAGACTACTCCATCGAGGCAAAATCGAAGTACATGTTTTTGAAGAATGGGTAGACACACAAGAAGCAGCGCCACTAAACAAGACTGTAATCGAACACTATTTGGAACAACTTCACTCCATTAGGCCTTTGGGCGATGAATATTTGCTTCCAATAGCCATGCGTTTGCCCAATAACTTGCTTAGTACTAGCGAAGAACTTACGGACGAAGAACAAGTGGCATTTTTAGAAACGCTTACCAAAGCAGCAGATAAATTAGTAGCCTATCGAACCGAAGAGGGAGCTGCTCTGGAACAAGACCTCAGCGACCAGCTGACGCAAATTGCCCATCAGCAACAACAAATAGACAGCGCTTCAAGTGGACGAATTGCTCAACGAAGAGAGAAGCTGGAAGAACAGCTCAACCAACTGACAGCAGAATTTAATCAAGAACGGCTCGAGCAAGAGCTTATTTTTTACTTGGAAAAATGGGATATTAATGAGGAGTTGGTCCGTTTGGGACACCACCTGACATACTTCCGATCTACGCTCAAAGAAAACACCCCGACAAAGGGCAAAAAACTTGGCTTTATTGCGCAAGAGATTGGCCGAGAAGTAAACACGCTAGGCTCCAAAGCCAATGACGCACAGCTACAAAAATGCGTGGTGATGATGAAAGATGCTTTGGAACGCATCAAGGAACAAGTCTTAAATGCCCTCTAATGAGCCAAGGAAAATGTGTTGTTTTTTCGGCCCCATCAGGAAGCGGTAAAACGACCTTAGCCAAACATTTACTCGAACAGACAAACGCGAATTTAGCTTTTTCTATATCTGCGACTTCACGCAACCCTAGAGGAAAAGAAGAGGATGGTAAAGACTACTATTTTTTGTCTGCGGAAGCATTTAAAGCAAAAGCCGCAGAAGGTGCTTTTGTAGAATACGAAGAAGTTTATCCCGGTATGTTTTACGGAACGTTACAGTCGGAGCTTGAGCGAATCTGGGCATCGGGCAAGCACGTCTTGTTTGATATAGATGTAATTGGCGGATTGAATATCAAAAAGCGATATCCCCAAAACACCATTGCCATTTTTATACAACCGCCCAGTACGGCCGTACTGGAAGAACGATTACGCAAAAGGGGAACGGAGTCAAAAGAAAAAATAGCCATGCGATTGGCTAAGGCGGAAAAAGAACTGAAACAAGCAGCTGAATTTGACCATATTGTTTTAAACAATGACTTAGAAACCGCCAAAAACGAGGTACAACAAATAGTGATGAACTTCCTACATTCATGAAGCGAGTAGCCCTTTTTTTTGGCAGCTTTAACCCCGTTCACAAGGGGCATTTGCACATTGCTTCAGCAGTGTTGGAAAAGGGACTTGCAGACGAAGTGGAATTTGTACTTACTCCGCACAATCCGTTCAAGAAATTAGCCAATTTATGGCCAGAAGCTGACCGCTGGAAGATGCTGGAAATAGCCTTGTCAAAATTTCCCAATATGCACCCCAACGATATTGAGCTAGAACTACACAAACCCAATTATACAGCGACGACATTAAAACGTTTAGGCGAGCTATACCCTAATAAAGAATACAGTCTGCTGCTGGGAGCTGATACTGCCGTAAGCCTTCCCACATGGACTCAAGCGGAATACATTCAGCAGTTTCCGTTATTGATTTATCCTAGAGCAGGAAGTCCAATCCCTTCGTTTTTCAAGGAAAGACTGCTTATCGATGTGGAGCTACAAGAAATTTCAGCATCTGAAATACGCACAACAACAGACCAAGAGCTTTTGCGCACATGGCTACCCGAAGGAGTACATGCTTATCTTGCCAAAAACAATTGGGTTATTGATATTTAATCTTCCGAAGTATTCGCTGGGTATCTTTTAGGTTCTGGTAGCTGGCTTCATCTTGTTTTTTTAGTAAAATAGACAATTGCTGTAGCTTTTCTTTGGCAGCCTCAAAGCCATTTAAAGAACAAAGCATATACGTAGGCGCCAAATTGACTAAATCGTCTTGTCCCCTTTTGTTCAAGGGACTTCCTTTACTCAGCTTATCTAGGATGGCATTGTTTGCATTGTACAAATGGTGAAGCAATTTTTTTTCAAATACGGGTGGCACAAATAAAAATGCAGTATCGATACGGTAGGATCCTTGGTCATCAAAGACAAACGAAACTCGCTCTAAAGGGTAGTATTTGTACGAATTGTTTATGCCCAACCGGACGTATTCTATAAGAGTAAAGGAGTCTTCGCTTACATCTATTTCTACCTCGTCGTGGGTAGAATAAAACAAACGCACCTGCTCGTTAATCAGCGCTACATCTACACGGGAATAATAGGTTCTGCCGCATACTCGCTTTTCCAATCCTGCCCAGCACAGCACAAAAGATTCTTTAAAAACTTTGTATTGCGGATGCAGTCCGCTGTCATAGCGGTGCATAAAATCAATAACCCCGTCTAGGGTAAGTTCGATATTGTTGTGCGCATGCTTTTCAATTTCGGCAACCACCGCCGAGTTGGTGTCTTTGACGTCCAAATCAAAAACTTTTGATATCGATATGCTGCCATCGCGAAAAAATACAGCACCTCCATAGTACTTCCATATATTTTTGCGCAAAGCCGTGATTTTATTCGTTGGTCGAATGCTGACTAAGCCAACAACCTTTCCTTGTGGTAAGTGAGGGAAATGCACATTTTCGTAAAGCACAGTTGGTGGGTTTTCTAGGTAGGCATTGATGAGGTTTTGGAGTTTGGCATCATCAAAAAAATCAACCCCTTTTATTTCGTTTTCTTCGTCTTCTACACCCACAACGATATACGAATTGTTTTTTGGGTTTGAGTTGGACAAGGCACAGATATGCTTCAGGAACTTAGCCTTACCTTCTTTATTGCCTAAGTTCAGCTGCCGTTTTTTATCGTAAAAGCTGTTCTCATCGTTGTGCGCCAGCAGGTTTTTGATGAGCAGTCTTTTGTTAATCATGCCTTTGATTTACGACAAAGTTAGTAAGTATACAATCTCTTTTTGTTATCATTGCTGTAAAGCCTATTTTTAACCAAACATTAACAGCTGCGCGACACAATTTTATTCATTTTGCAGCCCTAAACGAAAAAACCATAAGTATATGAGTGATACTCCAGTAGATATCAAGGCGTTAAACGAGCATATCGAAAAAGAAAGTGCCTTTGTAGACATCCTTACGTTAGAGATGAACAAGGTTATCGTGGGCCAACAGCGGATGGTAGAACGACTTCTAATAGGCTTATTGGGGCAAGGACACATATTGCTTGAGGGCGTTCCTGGCTTAGCGAAAACACTAGCCATTAACACCTTGAGTAAGGCGGTCAAGGGAAGTTTTAGCCGTATTCAGTTTACCCCAGATTTGCTTCCTGCAGATGTTGTTGGGACCATGATTTACAACGCTAAAGAAAATGATTTTAGCATCAAAAAAGGCCCTGTGTTTGCCAATTTTGTTCTTGCCGATGAAATAAACAGAGCACCCGCTAAGGTGCAATCTGCATTGCTCGAAGCCATGCAAGAAAAGCAAGTAACTATAGGCGAAGAAACCTTTAAACTCAAGCCACCTTTTTTGGTTATGGCAACGCAAAACCCCGTAGAACAAGAAGGAACCTATCCACTTCCTGAGGCACAAGTAGACCGATTTATGCTTAAGGTGGTTATCGATTATCCAACACTAAAAGACGAGCAGCAGATTGTTCGTGCAAATCTGAATAACTCGTTTGGATCGGTGAAGCCTGTAATTTCTACAGCGCAAATCGCCAAGGCACAAAAAGCTGTTCGCGAAGTGTATATGGACGAAAAAATAGAAAAGTATATTCTTGATCTGATTTTTGCCACTCGCTACCCCGAGCAATTTAAGTTGCAATCACTCAAACCCTTAATCGGTTTTGGTGCATCGCCAAGGGGGAGCATCAATTTAGCTACAGCCGCTAAGTGCTACGCCTTTATCAAGCGCAGGGGATATGTTATCCCCGAGGATGTGCGGGCAGTAGTATACGACGTTCTTCGCCACCGAATAGGCATTACCTATGAAGCGGAAGCAGAGAATGTAAGCTCAGAGGATATTATTCAACGCATTGTCAATGCGGTAGAAGTACCTTAGTAGAAACCCACATAAAGCTATGGATACTAAAGAGCTTCTAAAGAAAGTTCGGAAAATTGAAATCAAAACCCGTCGATTGAGCAATCACATTTTTGGCGGGGAATACCACAGTGCCTTTAAAGGAAGGGGAATGACGTTTAGCGAAGTTCGTCAATATCAATACGGAGACGACGTTCGCGCCATAGACTGGAACGTGACAGCCCGCTACCAAGAACCTTTTGTGAAGGTTTTTGAGGAGGAGCGTGAGCTAACACTTATGCTGGTTGTTGATGTGAGTGGCTCGGCAAACTTTGGTACACAAAACCAACTTAAGCGCGCTACATTAACTGAAATTGCCGCTACACTTGCCTTTTCAGCCCTTCAAAATAACGATAAGGTTGGGGTGATTCTTTTTTCTGACGAAGTAGAGCTATTTATAACGCCCAAAAAGGGGAAGTCGCACGTACTGCGCATCATTCGCGAACTACTGGAACACAAGCCCAAAAGCAGCAAAACAGACATTACGGGAGCGCTTGAGTTTATGAGCCGGATCCTAAAAAAGAAAGCCATTGTTTTTGTGCTTTCAGATTTTTTAGATCACGACTATTCTAAGTCGGTGCAACTTGCAGCGCGCAAGCACGATCTAACAGGAATACGCCTTTTTGACCCCATGGAAGCCAAACTCCCCGCAGCGGGACTTTTGTATGTGCGTGATACAGAAACAAATCAATTAAAATGGGTCAACACTTCCTCAAAAGGAGTGCGCACTGCGTATGCCTTGTCGCATCGAAAAACTGCAGATTATTTTAGTACCAACTTTACACGCCATGGCGCAGGGGCTATTTCTTGTGCCACGAACGAAAGCTACGTCAAAAAATTACTAACCTATTTTAAAAGTCGTGGATAGATTGTTGAGGTTTTTGGGGGTGTTCGTTGTGGCAACTACAGCCTTAGCCCAGACGCAAGTTAGGCTGCAAGCCGACACACTCGAGGTGCGTATTGCAGAACAAATAAACGTCTCTTTATCCGTATCTACAGATACACCGGCACAAATCCAGTTTCCTCCAGCTCAAATGTTTATGCCCTTTGAAGTGATTGATAGCACAGCTGTGGATACAATCCAAAATAAGGGAAGGTTTACCTATGCCAAAACCTTTGCCATTATTCACTTTGATACAGGACAAATCACCCTTCCAGCGCAAAAGGTAGTTGTTGATGGGGCCTTGTTTGCCACAGATTCTTTGCGCATTCAAATCAACGATGTGGTGGTTGACACAACACAGCAACCGCTTTTTCCTATAAAAACCATTCTGCCTATAGCCCGGAATACATATGGCTGGTGGAAGCCTTATGTTTATGGCTTGTTGTTCCTTTTGGGTTTAGCAGGCGTGTTTATTGTAGCCCAAAAAACACAAAAAAGAATACGCGAAAGTAGACGAAAACTTCCACCCTTCGAACGAGCTTTGCAAGCCTTACAGGCCCTTGAAACCAAGCAGCTAGACAAACAAGAAACCTATAAAAAATACTACTCTGAGATGACCGATATTGTGCGGAATTACTTGGAAGACGAAACCGATATCGATGCTTTAGAAAGTACCTCGGATGAGTTATTGGCCAAACTCGAGTTGCTTCGTGACACAGGAAATCTAGCCCTTACCAACGAAACCATTGAGCACCTTAAAGAAGTATTACGTACAGCGGATTTGGTCAAATTTGCCCGAGCAATGCCCGAGGAACGTTTGGCGCGTGTAGACCGCACTAAGATCGAATTGGTGGTCAAAGAAACGCAGGCAGCCCTTCCAGAACCCACGGAAGAAGAACGCCTAAAGAATGAGGCCTATGCACGTATGAAGCGAAAACAGCGCCAACAAAAAAGACTTCAAATTGCTGGACTTTCTGTTCTTGGGACAGTAGCTCTTGCCGCAATCGTACTGATTTCTAGCTATGGATTTGTTCAGGCCAAGGATCGAGTTTTTGGTCATCCTACTTTGTCTTGGCTCAACCAAGAATGGGCCAGTAGTACATATGGCATTTCCGAAATGCAGCTAGAAACTCCTGATGTTTTGGGGCGCAGAACTACCCAAAACCGCCTGTATCAACAGTTTGCCTTGGGTAGTCTTGACGAATCTTTTATGATTGTCTTGTATATGGAACATGTCCTTGCAAAAGACCAGCAGGATGAGAAAACCCAAACGATAGATTTGCAACAAAAGGTTGACAAGCTTATCGGATATTTTGATAGTATGGGTGCGACAAATATTTTTCAAAAACAAACGGATTACGCTACAGCTTCCGGAATTGAAGGTATAGTGGCATCTGGTTCTTTTGATTGGTTGATGGAGTCAAAAAAATCACAACGCAAAGAATACGAAGTATATCATTTTACAGAAAATAAAGGCTTTCAACAGCTTCAGTTTATTTATGACCGCGACGATGTCTATGCTAAGCAACTCATCGAACGAATTTTGGAAAGCATCGAATTTAAATCACGTGAGCCATGATGAACTATTCCTTTGCATATCCTGAGTTTTTCTGGGGTTTTTTACTAATCCCCGTACTGATTTTATGGCATATCATTAGCCGAAAAAGGCAAGTAGCTCATGTGCTAAACTCTAGTGTTGCCGCCTTTACCAAGGCAGGAAATTTGCCCAAATGGCAAGCCTTATTGTTTGTGCTGCGCATGGTAGCCTTAGGTTTTATCGTGCTTGCATTGGCTCGCCCACAAACCCAAGATGTAAGCACACAAACCAAAACAAATAAGGGGATAGATATTGTTATGGCAATTGATGTTTCCTCCAGTATGCTCGCCAGAGACTTGAAGCCTGACCGTCTTACTGCACTTAAAAAAGTAGCAGCAGATTTTATAGCCAAACGAACTTCTGATAGAATTGGACTGGTGGTTTATGCTGGCGAGAGCTATACCAAAACACCCATTACCTCTGACAAAGCTTTGGTTATCGATGTGCTAAACAAAGTCAATTATGACGGAGTAATTAACGACGGAACAGCTATAGGAATGGGCCTTGCGACATCGGTGAATCGCTTGCGTGATAGCAAAGCGAAAAGCAAAATAATTATTTTATTGACCGATGGAGTTAACAACACGGGCTTTGTCGATCCCAAGACAGCCGCTGGTCTTGCGCAGTCGTTTGGAATTAAGACATACACTATTGGTTTGGGGAGTAATGGAAGTGCTCCGGCACCAGTTGCTCTGCGCCCCGACGGTTCTTTTGTTTATCAGATGACCAAAGTAGAAATTGACGAAGAATTACTGAAGACAATTGCAGCCGAAACCGGAGGCAGCTATTACCGAGCTACAGACAACAAAAAACTTGAAGCGATTTACAAAGAAATAGACACTTTGGAGCGCACCGAGGTCGAGGAAATTAGGTACACCAAGTACAACGAGGAGTTTCGCATATTCATTTTTTGGGCTTTGGGAGCCCTTCTTTTGGAATGGATATTGCGGCATACAATCTTTAAATCTGCCCTGGCATGATACAGTACGAACATACAGAATACTTCTATTTGCTGCTTCTTATTCCTCTAATGGTTTTGGGCTATGCTCTGTATACTGCATGGAAAAAACGAATTCAACTGCGGTTGGCCTCTGCCCCTATGTTATCACATATTGCACCAGAACGCTCTTTTTTTAAGGGGTGGATAAAACAAGTATTGTTTTGGTTGGGAATAGCCTTTATTGTATTGGGCCTAGTGAACCCACAGATAGGAACAGAACTAGAAACAGTCAAGCGCGAGGGCGTTGATTTGGTCTTTGCTGTGGATGTTTCCAAAAGCATGCTTGCAGCGGATATTGCACCCAACCGACTAGAAAAGGCCAAGCGATTGGCAGGTGAGCTAATCAATCAATTAGTCAGTGATCGCGTGGGGATTATCGCTTATGCTTCGGCTGCCATTCCACATTTGCCCATCACTACCGACTATTCGGCCGCCCGTATGTTTTTAGCTTCGCTAGACACCAATATGATTTCTTCGCAAGGGACAGCCATTTCGGCCGCCATGCGCCTAGCCGAAACTTATTTCGACGATGAGAACCAAACCAATCGAGTGGTTTGTATTTTATCTGATGGCGAAGATCATGGCGAGGATGCCATAAATGCCGCAGCACAGGCAGCAACACAAGGCATTACATTTTTTACGGTTGTTGTGGGAACAGAAAAAGGGTCTGTAATCCCAATAAAACAAGGGAATACAGTTTCGTACAAGAAAGATGAAAATGGAGAGGTGGTTATCTCTAAAAGTAATGTTGATCAAATGAAATCTATAGCCGAAGAAACAGACGGTCTTTTTTTGGACAGGACAAATACCGATGAGGTTGTTACGGCCATTATCGATCAGCTAAAGGCCATGGACAAGCAAGAGTTTGAAGCCAAACAATTTGTAAAATTCAAAGATCAGTTTCAATGGTTTTTGGCAATAGGGTTCCTATTTTTAGTACTTGATTTATTTTTGTTCTACCGAAAAACCCAATGGGTGAAAAAACTAAATTTATTCCAAGATGCGTAAGTTGATTCTTCTTGTTTTTTGTTGTCCTCTTGGGCTTTTGGCGCAAGACGCTGAAGCTGTCAAGCAGGCGGATAATTATATTTATGATGGGAACACAGCTTTTGATGAGGCAAATAATTCGGCGGCAGAAAAGAATTACCGTCGGGCGTTGGCCTTAGACAAAAAAGTGGATATTGCCAAGTACAATATGGCAACCACTTTACAACAAGACAATTATACCGAAGAAGCTCTGCGCGCATATGCGGATGTAGTCACAACTACCAAAGAAAGACCCAAGAAACACCGTAGCTTTCACAACATTGGTAATGCCATGATGCAAGCAAAGGATTATAAGCGTGCGGTGGCTGCATACAAAGACGCGCTGCGCAACAACCCAAACGACGATGAAACGCGTTACAATTATGCCTTAGCTAAAAAAATGTTGGAGGACGAAGAACAAAATAAGGACAAGCAAGACAATAAGGATAAGCAAGAAAATCAGGAGGATCAAGATCAAAACAAAGACCAAAATAAAGAGGGCGATCAAGATAAAGAAGGGGAGGACAAAAAAGACGAGAATAAGGATACGGACGATAAGGACGAAAACGAAAAGGACAAAAAAGGAGCGGATAAAGACCAAGACAAAGAGAACGGTAAGGACAAAGACAAACAACCTCCTAAAGCACAGCCTACACAACTATCTCCACAGCAAGTACAAAACTTGTTAGAGGCCATGAGCAACGAAGAGAAAAAAGTTCAAGACAAGGTTAATGCGAAAAAAGTAAAAGCAGCAGGGACAAAAAGCAAAAAAGATTGGTAATGAATAAATGGCTGATTTGGTGTTATGTATTTGTTCTTGTGGGAACACAGCCGCTGGTTGCCCAAGTTTCATTTAACACAACGCTAAGTAAAAGTGAACTTGGCATTAACGAGCGCTTGCGTGTTGAATTTACTATTAATCAAGATGGCGATAATTTTACTCCTCCAGCTTTTGACGGTTTTCGAATTATTTCCGGTTTAAATCAGTCGGTAAGCAATATGTTCATCAACGGGAAGCGCTCCTATTCCAAAACCTATTCCTATATACTAGTACCGCTTAAAAAGGGAACCTCGACCATCGGACAAGCTGCTGTTGAAGTCGCCGGAGAAATATACAAAACGACCCCAGTAAGCGTTCAAATAAAAGATGCCGTTGAGCTTCCCAAAAACCCCAATGACCCCAATTATATTGCTCGTGAAAATGTTCACTTGGTTGCTGAATTGTCTAAAAGCAGGGTATACATAAATGAGCCTGTAGCCGTGATTTATAAACTCTACTTTGGCGGGAATGTTCGTCCATCAGATGTAAACCCCATTGATATGCCCGAGTACAAGGATTTTTGGTCTCAGGACATTCCGTCTAGGCGAACCATAGAGCAAGAAATGTATAAAGGGAAGCGATACAATTATGTCGCTTGGCAGCAAACAGTGCTATTTCCACAGCGAGCAGGCAAACTCCCGATAGCCCCGTTGACACTTGATGTCCAACTAGATGTACCGACCAATAGAAGAGACTTCTTTGGCAACCAAGTTTTTACTCAAGTTTCTCAAACGATTACCGCTGGAAAACGGACCCTAACGGTATTGTCTTTTCCTGAAGAAGGTAAGCCGATCGATTTTGGTGGTGCTGTGGGCGACTTTACTTTAGCCGTAAGCACTTCTAAAAGCGAGTTAAACGCCTCGGAGTCCCTTCAAGCGATTGTTGAGGTCAAAGGGGAGGGGAACTTAAAGTTGTTTTCACTTCCCGACTTGAGTACACCGAGCGCATTGGAACGTTATGATCCTGAGTATTCGGAGCAGGTGAACACCACCCTTTCAGGTATGCGTGGCTCGATCAAAAACGCCTACACGCTGGTTCCTCAGTTTCAAGGGAAATACCCCATTCCACCTGTTTCATTTTCTTATTTTGACCCAGTAACGAAAGCCTATAAAACGCTTACCTCAGAAGAGCTTATCGTAGATGTTTTGGAAGGACCACAGGCCAGCAGTTCAGTTCCCTCTATACCCTCAAACACCAAGGCTTCTACTCCAGCAACTACAGCTTCATTTCAATTTATTGCGCAGCGAACAAAATTTACCCCAATTGTACAACCATCATTTTTGGGAAGCAAGTGGTTTTATATACTCATGCTTCTTCCTCTTGCTCTTTTGGCTTTATTTGTGCTGTTCCGTCAATATAAGCCCGATGCCGCTTTGGCAGCGCAGAAAAAAAAGGCTCGACTGGTAAAAAAATTCTTAGGCGATGCCAAGCGCAGCATGTCGGAATCAAGTAGTTTTTATATTGCACTTGAACTGGCATTACACAATTATTTAAAAGTGCGTTTGCAAATTCAGACCAATGAATTTAGTAAAGAGAAAATCAAAGCACTACTTTCCAAAAAGGGCGTTGATGCGGAAACAGCAGACTTGTTTATCCACGTACTCACTAACTGCGAGCTAGCTCGATACACACCAAGTACACGAAACAGCATGGAACAAGATTATCAGTCGGCGGTTGCCGCAATAACCCAAATGGACAAACAAATTTAGCTATGAACAAGAGATTATTTATTGTCTTTTTGATTGGGTGTTTTTCATTTGCTCAGTCACCGGATGATCTGTTTCGAGAAGCCAATAACGCATATAACCAAGGCGAATACGAACGTGCAATAATTTATTATGATTCCATACACGCTCAAGGAGTTCATTCGGCTGAGCTGTATTTTAACCTAGGTAATGCACATTACAAGCGCAACGCAATAGCACCAAGCATTTTAAATTACGAGCGGGCATTGCTTTTGGATCCTTCCAATGATGATATCCGCAATAATTTAGTGTATGCACAAAACATGACGCTAGATCGATTTTCACCTCTCCCCGAGAGCGATTTAAAACAGCTAAGTTCAGACATATTGCAGTTTACCGATGTTTGGGGCTGGAGTGTTTTAAGCATAGCGGCATGTTGGCTTGCAGCCATATTTTTTGTTTTTTACATCAGGTCATCAAACAGCACATGGAAGCGCGTGTATTTTAGCGCTTTTGTCTTATTTGGTCTGTTCATTCTTATATCACTTGCAGCCGCTTTACAACAAAAAGGAGCGGAGGAAAACACGCAGCCGGCCATCGTTTTTTCAGCAACCGAATCTTTTCGTTCGGAACCTAACCTGCGCTCAGAAGTACTGTTGACTATCCACGAGGGCACCAAAGTTTATGTTCAGGAAACGCTTGAAGATTGGGTTAAGATTAAGCTAATAAATGGCGCAGTTGGCTGGATTCCACAAAGTAGCATGGTGTATATTCGGCCTAGAGCGAAATAGGGGGAATATTGTTTATGGGATTTTCATCGGTATTGATTTGTTCAAACAGATAAGCCCCTAGATTTTGAAGGGCCTCAAAGAACAAGGAATCTTGCGTGATATTTTCGGGCAAGAACGGGAAAAACAAGTCTATTTGTCCTAATATCCAGATAAGCACTCCAGTGATTACCATCCATTTACAAGCACCAAAAAGGGCTCCCAATAGCCGATTTAAAAAGCCCAAAAGCACGACTTTAGCCAGCTTGGTCAGCAACTTTCCAATCCATGCCACTCCTATGATAATCCCAACAAACGTAAGCGCAAAGGCTAACAAAGGAAGGTATTCCCAGTCAATATAAGCTTTTAATAAATCTGCTGTAAAACTCGAAAAGTGCAAAGCGCCAAAAACGCCTAGAATTAGGGCCAAGAGTGAGGAAATTTCTACAAAAAATCCACGGAGGGCTCCGCGACCTACCCCGTAAACGAGCAAGCAGATAACAGCAAGATCGATGTAATTTAGTGGCATGCAACAAATGTACGCATAGATTTGTTTCAATATGCGTTCCTATGTGTGGAATGTGTATTTTTGCGCTATGATTGAACGCATCAAAGCCTTACTAGAAGAAGTAGCCGCTTTTACGGCTTCATCTGCAGATGAAGTGGAACAATTTAGAATTGCCTTTCTTGGAAAAAAAGGACAGATCACTCAACTATTTGCTGATTTTCGTCATGTTCCAAACGAAGAAAAAAAAGAATACGGCCAGCTACTCAACCAACTTAAAACAGCGACTCAAGAAAAAGTAAAAGCACTTCAAGGTCAACTTAGTGGTAGCAAACAAACAAAAGGAGCTTTAGGCGATACTACCCGTCCGGGATATCCGCTTGCTGTTGGTGCGCTGCACCCCATTAGCATTGTTCGCAACAAGGTTATTGATGTATTTAGCCGAATCGGATACGGTCTTTCTTCAGGTCCAGAGGTTGAAGATGATTGGCATAATTTTACTGCTCTTAATCTTCCCGAGCATCACCCTGCCCGGGACATGCAAGACACTTTTTTTGTACAAACCAACCCAGACGTGATGTTACGGACGCATACTTCATCGGTTCAGGTACGTCATATGGAAGCAAATCAGCCGCCAATACGCATTTTATCCCCTGGGCGTGTCTTTCGCAACGAAGCAATTTCGGCTCGTTCGCATTGTGTTTTTCACCAGATTGAAGGCTTGTATATTGATCGGAATGTTTCTTTTGCCGACTTAAAACAAACATTACTCTATTTTACAAAAGCTATTTTTGGCACTGCCGAAATTCGTTTGCGCCCTTCTTATTTCCCGTTTACCGAGCCTAGTGCAGAGGTGGATATCTATTGGGGATTAGCGACTGAAGCAGATTATCGAATTACCAAAGGTACAGGCTGGCTAGAGATAATGGGTTGCGGCATGGTAGATCCTCAAGTACTTATTAATTGTGATATAGATCCCGAGGAATATTCAGGGTTTGCTTTTGGTATGGGATTAGAGCGTATGGCGATGTTATTGTATCAAATAGAAGATATTCGTATGTTTTACGACAATGACGTTCGTTTCCTAAAACAGTTCACTTCTGCTAGTTAAGCACTTTACTCAGCGCCTTCATTTTTTTTCGCGCAGAAGCCTTTTCGTATAATACTTGATACACACAATCCAAAATAGGGAAGCTACCCTTAAAAGAATTGCTTAATCGATAGGCTGTTTGGGTTCCGTAGTAGCCTTCGGCAATCATGGTTATTTCCATAAGCGCAGCCTTAACGGTATAGCCTTTGCCAATCATGTTTCCAAGCATTCGATTTCGGCTAAAAACAGAGTAGGCAGTCACCAGCATATCCCCTAGGTAAGCAGATTTGTTTATGTTTCTTTTGTTGTTGTCTAGTTGTTTGATAAACCGTTTCATTTCGCGCATGGCGCTGCTAATAAGGACACTGATAAAATTATCTCCATAGCCCAATCCGTGTGCCATCCCAACCGCAATAGCATAGATATTTTTTAGCGTTGCTGCATATTCGGTTCCAACAACATCATCCGAAACAGCTGTGCGGATATAGTCACAGTCGAGCTTTGCTTTCATTTGTTCGGCTATGGCTGTATTAACACTTGCAACGGTGAGATAAGAGAGACGTTCAAGAGCCACTTCCTCTGCGTGGCAAGGCCCAGCAATAACCCCTAATTGGGCTTCAGGAACCTTAAATGCTTGAGTCAAAAAAGCTCCTACAAGTACCCGGTGCTCGGGAACAATTCCTTTTACGGCGGAAAATACAAGTTTATTTTCCAAAGACTCGGTAAGGGGCTTTAACGAACGATCAATATAAAAAGAGGGTATGGCGAGGATAAACACATCGTATAAGGGAACAATCTCGTTTAAATCGGTGAATAGGCTTAACTGCGACACATCAAATGCCACACTGCTCAGGTAATTTGGATTATGGCCGTGCTCCTTTAAATGTGCGTAAATGTTTTCGTTTCGCACGTACCACCCAACATTAGCATTCTGTTCACAAAGGATTTTGACTAGAGCTGTCGCCCAGCTTCCACTTCCCAATACAGCAATTTTTGAAAAGTCATTCATGTCATTGATTTATAGAATTTTACACTTTAACATATAATTCACAACTAGGACAGCAATCCCGTCTTAACTTGCAAGAGTAAACGTGAAGCAAAAATGCTTATTAGTTTTTCATAGTTTAATATGGTTGGTTATCAGAGAGCGCCTTTTGAGGCGCTTTCTTCTTTTATGGCCAGTTTTGCCAAGGGATTCTACTAAGCAACAGTAGGGTACCAATAGTGTAAAATACAGCTATTCTAAAAAACTTCTTCCTTGAATCGCTTGCCTTTTTGTGTAAAGACCAGCCCATAGTAATAAGGATAATGGCCAATATGTTGGTGGTAGGGTGTTCAACCAAATAGAGTCTAAGAGTAGCGTCTTTCATCACTGTTCCCATGCCGTTTTCCCAAGCAGAAAAGTATGGAGAAACAAAATAGGTAACCAGCCCTAAGAGCAGTTGAATATGTGAAAAAATAAGCCCAAAGAGTGAAATACGTAAATCACGAGCTCCAAAAGCTCGGTTTCCGATTAAGCCCCAAAAACCATTGATAATTGCGAGTGCCAAAATAGTCAAAACGACATAGGCCAAGCGTGAGTGTAAGGAAAGTATAGTGTCCATCATCTAATTTATAAACACAAAAATACTGAATTCATATTGGTTCACCCATTCAGCGGACGCCCACGATCTCATTATTTTCTAGGCCAGGTTCAACGATAAGCTTTAGGTACACTTGTACAAGCGTTACTACATCCTTTTCGCAATAGCGAACAATACGCGAAAGGTCGTTTTCTTCGTAATAAACGCGAGCCACGTCTGAACCGTCTATATCATCCTTTGGTGAGGGAATACCAAAAAAATATGCCAAAAGGTTTAATGAGGTATAGTGCTTATAGTCACCAAATTTCTAAAGTATCTATATGTGGCACTTCCCAGGGCTTTTTGCCCATGAGTTGGAGTACTTCGGGGAGCTCCAATTGGTACTTAAGCATGCGTCGGGCTATAAATGGAAAATCAAATTCCTTACCGTTGTGGGCGTAAAGCCGGTGATGGCTTTTCGAAAAATAGGTGTCTAGTAATTTTCTAAAATCAAGAAGTAACTTTTTTTCATCGCCTGAAAAGCTACGCACACGAAACTGCCTCTTCTTCCCAGTAGATGTAAGGTAGCCATCCGAAATACAAATAATTTTCCCAAACTCTGCCCAAATACCTGCACGAGGATAAAATGCTTCGGCAGAAATGTGTTCCTTTTCTCGTGCGTAAGCAGTTTTGGCAGCAAAAAGTTCTTGCGCCTTTGGATTTAATACAGCATAGGAATTTACTTCGGGGACTGTTTCAATATCCAGAAACAATATATGCTCAAGATTGGGGTGTGTTTTCATGGCCTAACATAGTAAATGCTTCTTCCATATAGCCCAAATAATCGGCAGAGTGACGTACAACTGGTAGGTCGGGCAGTTGTCGATGGCCCAAACGAACGACAATTACATTTTCATCTGGAAAGACAATCGTATACTGTCCGTTGTGACCACGCATGCTAAAATATCGCTTTCCTTTGTGCGTGCCCAGCCACCAGCCGTAGCCGTAGTCTGCTCCATTTTCGAATTGGGGATGAATAGAATTTTTTACATAATCGGCATCTATCAATTGCTCGCCGTTCCATACACCGTTATTTTTAAATAAGGCTGCAAAACGGGCAAAATCCCGTGCATTGGAATTAAAACAACAATATGATTTTTCGACACCTCTTTTTTTACTGTCCAAGCGCCAAACTGCATTGGCTTGTGCACCCAATGGATTCCAAAAATAGCGATGCACCAAATCAGATATGGATTCACCAGTGGCAGCAGTTAATGCCAAAGAAAGCAATTGTGTACTCCCACTTTGATATTGAAAGCGCTTTCCTGGCTCATCCACAATGGGGAGAGTCTTCATCACACGCGTGATGTTTCGGGTAATATAGGTACGTGGTGTAATGGTAAACAGGTTGTCGTAATCCTCTTTCCAGTCTAGGCCAGACGACATGGTAGCCAAATTCCCAACACTTACTTCATCTGCATAAGGACCTTTGAGCCAAGGCAAAAAGTCTTTTACTTTTTGGTCAAAACTTTTAACATATCCTTCCTCTATTGCTTTGGCAAGAGTAGCGGCAACAATAGTTTTTACCATGGAAAACGAGTTGGTTTTGCTTGAATCGTTAAAACCATCAAAGTATTGTTCGTGCCAAACAGAGTCGTTTTTGATGATCAAAAAGGAAACTGTTCCATGCGCTTTATGTAGTGAAGCTAGCTTCTGTGTGGGCACCACCTTGTTGTATTGTTCGTGTGTGGGCCATGGATTTGAGGTATCGCTTTTTGGAATTTCACGAACAGAAAAATGCAGGTAATCTTCAAGGCCTGCAGTAGCCCTCCCCATTTGCAAAGCCTTTAGTCCAAGCTCAGGAATATGACCGTATCCAGCGACAAAAAGACCACCTATAACAAGTGTAATAAGTAATGCGGAAATTTTAAAAAAGCGGATTAAATTTTTCATGTGCAGCAATTATTCTTCGGGGATTATTATCACAAATATGGGGATAATTTTATAATAGTGTAAGGGCAGTAGTGGCATGATAACTTACTATAAGCGAGGCACCGGCTCGCTTAAAAGCAATAAGCTGCTCCATCATCACTGCATCGTGGTCTAGCCAGCCTTTTTCAGCTGCTGCCTTAAGCATGGCATACTCCCCACTTACTTGATAGACAGCAATGGGAGCCTTGAGTTCGTTAGCCAAATCACGTACAATATCAAGATATGCCATCCCAGGCTTGACCATAATAATATCAGCTCCTTCCTCGATATCGCATTGCGCTTCAACAATAGCTTCTTTTCTATTGGCCACATCCATCTGATATGTTTTTTTGTCTCCAAAACCAGGTGCAGAATCCAAGGCATCACGAAAGGGACCATAAAAAGAAGATGCGTATTTAGCACTGTAGCTCATGATTGCCGTATCTACATAATTTGCTTGTTCAAGTGCCTCTCGAATTTTCAGTACGCGCCCATCCATCATGTCGCTTGGGGCGATGATATCAGCTCCATTTTCCGCATGACTCAGTGCGGTTTGTGCCAATACCTCTACAGTAGCATCGTTAAGAATTTTTCCATTCTCAACAATTCCATCGTGCCCATATGTTGAGTAGGGGTCAAGGGCAACATCCGAACAAACGACCAATTCAGGGACGGCCTTTTTTAGGGCACGTATGCTGCGCTGCATCAATCCATTTGGGTCTAGCGCGGCAGCTCCGGTGTTGTCTTTGTCCTCGTCGTTCACCTTGACAAACAGCAACACTCCTCGAATACCAAGGGCGTAAAGCTTTTTAGCCTCTTCTGTGATTAGGTCTAAGCTATAGCGGTAATAACCCGGCATAGAGAGAATTTCTTGTTTTACCTTTTTCCCTTCAACAACAAAAAGCGGCACCAAAAAATCAGCGCTGCTTAATTTTGTTTCTTGAACCAATTCACGGAGCGCAGCACTAGACCTTAGTCGGCGATTTCTATTTACTAAATACATCTTATTTTTAGTTTACCCACTCTTTGGGGGTTTTTAATACATTAATTAATCGTTCCTCTTCTGAACTTTTTTCTGGATGAACATCATAGGCCCATTGTACACGAGGAGGCAAGCTCATCAAAATACTTTCGATACGGCCTTTCGTTTTTAAGCCAAAAAGGGTTCCTTTGTCGTGAACTAAATTAAACTCGACATAACGCCCTCGCCTTAATTCCTGCCACTTTCGTTGGGGCTCAGTATACAACATATTTTTGCGTTTTTGAACAATAGGTAGGTAAGCCTTTAGAAAAGCATCGCCCATATCGGTAACAAACGCAAACCAGCTTTCTAAAGCATGTTGCTTATTGGGTCGGCAGTAGTCAAAAAACAGACCACCTATGCCACGGGCTTCATCCCTGTGGTGATTCCAAAAATAAGCATCGCACTTTTTTTTAAAGCTTGGATAAAAATTCGTGTCGTGTGCATCACAAACAGTTTTGCAAGTTTGGTGAAAGTGGATCGCATCCTCATCAAAAAGATAGTAGGGGGTAAGGTCTAGACCGCCGCCAAACCATTGATCGACAACATTTTTGTTTTCATCGTACAATTCAAAATACCGAAAGTTGGCATGTACTGTAGGCACCATTGGATTTTTCGGATGTAGTACCAAACTAATACCACAGGCAAAAAAATCGTCATGTGTTACGTTGAGTTGCTGTTGCATGGAAGCTGGAAGTTTTCCAAAAACTTCGGAGCTATTCACGCCTCCTTTTTCAAAAATAGCACCGTTCTCGAGTACACGGGTTATGCCCCCGCCTCCACCTGGGCGCGTCCATTTATCTTCTTGGAAATGCGCGAAACCATCTTCTTGTTCAAGACCATTGGTAATATTGTTTTGTAGGGCTTTTATGTATGTAGTGAATTGGGTTTTCATAACAAATAGATTTAGGAATTGTAGGATTTAATGGCATTGACAAAAGCCTTTGCATGGTCCACGGGTACGTTGGGTAATATTCCATGCCCTAGGTTGGCAATGTAGTTTTGCACGCCAAAATCATCTATCATCTTGCGGGCAAGTTTTTCAATTTCTGGAATTGGAGACAATAAGCGTGCGGGATCAAAATTTCCTTGCAAGGTAAGCTGGCCACCGCTTAGGTATCGGGCGTTACGCGCCGAACATGTCCAATCAATTCCTAGCGCATGCACACCAGAACGCGCCATTATCGGTAAAGCAAACCAACAACCTTTAGCAAAAGCAATTACCTTGGTTTTACTTTTAAGCGCGTCTATGATTTGCTGCATATACTGCCAAGAAAAGGTTTGGTAATCGTCCTCACCAAGCATGCCACCCCAAGAGTCAAACAACTGAACGACATCTACACCAGCAGCAACTTTTTGTTTTAAATAGGCAATGGTGGTGTCTGTGATTTTTTGTAGAAGCTGATGCGCAGCTTCAGGCTGGGAAAAACAAAATGACTTTGCCAGGTCAAAGTTTTTTGACCCTTGCCCTTGTACGGCATAACACAAAATGGTCCAGGGAGATCCAGCAAATCCAATAAGCGGAACACGATTGTCCAGCACTTTTTTGGTTTGTTTGATGGCTTCAAAAACATAATGCAATCGATCCGTTACATCGGGCACCACTACATTGGCTACATCTTTGGCAGCTCGAATGGGGTTGGGCAACCATGGACCCACACCATCTTTCATTTCCACAGCGATATCCATCGCTTGCGGAATCACTAAAATATCGGAGAATAAGATAGCAGCGTCAGTCCCTATTTGGTCGATGGGCATTACCGTGATTTCAGTGGCAAGCTCTGGTGTTTGGCAGCGCGTAAAAAAATCATACTTAGCTTTTAATTTCATAAAATCGGGCAGGTAACGCCCCGCTTGTCGCATCATCCATACAGGAGGTCGAGTTAAGGACTCGCCTGCTAAAGCACGCAGTAATAAGTCGTTTTTAAGCATGTTGTTTTGTTTTAAAATAGTGGACAGCCTTGGCAACGACCAAATCTATACTCGGATTGTTGACCACGCGAATTTCTTTTGGTTGTTGCTCAAATGCCCTTGCTGTTGTTTCTCCAATACAAAAGCAAATGCTCTTGCTTAGGTCATGGAGTTGTTCATGGCTTTTGACAGCACTTGGACTAAAAAAAAGCAGTGCATCAGCGGCACTTTCAAAACGCTGTATGTTTGTGTGTGTGTGATAGACAACCGTTTCGCTAAACTTTCGCTTCCAAAGAGTCATTTTTGTTGCCAAAAGGGATAATCTTTGGTTTCCACAAAAATGTAAAAAAGAAGCATTTTTGGGTAATTTTTCAATAAAATCGACCAATTCTGACATATTATGGGCCATTTTTACCGTTTTATAGCCTTTTTTTGTTAAAAGCATTTCGGATGATTTTCCTACACAAAGCAGCTTTTTATTGCCAAGCCAATCTATGTGTTTCAACACAATTTTGGTTGCATTTTGGCTACTCAAAACCACATAATCATGGGGCAGAGGTACCTCAAAATGCACTTCTTTAGATTCTATGGCATTGTATTCCACATAAGCGATATCCGCCTGAAGAATACGTTCCCGCGCTTCAGGGGATAGGATTTTGGTTGACAATATAAGTGGCTTAGCCATCGATTAATTGTTTTGCGCCTAGCTTTAGGAGTTTCATAGCTGCATGTTGTCCTATTTCCTTTTTATCTAGGGGGAAGTCTTCTTCAAAAAGCAACTGTTTAGTTCCGTCTTTTTGCGACACGCAACCCTTAAAATACATTCTGTTATTTTCAATACAGGCGTAAGCCCCAATAGGCGCTGTACATCCTCCTTCTAGGGTTCGCAGAAAGGAGCGTTCTTCCGTAACACAGCTTTCGGTTTCTGTATGATTTAATTTTTTAAGCTGTTCCCATAATTTTCTATTTGACTCCAGACCAGTGACTAGTATTGCTCCTTGTGCTGGTGCAGAAACCATCCAATCCAGTACGATTGCATTATTGGGGAGCATGTCCAACCGCACAAGTCCTGCCTGAGCCATTATCGTACCGTCAAAGTTTCCTTCTTTTAGCTTTTTTAATCGTGTGGGGACATTGCCCCTTATATCAGTGATTTGGTGGTTGGGATAGGCATATCGCCATTGTGCTGCACGCCTTAGGCTACTTGTGGCAATGACACTTTTTTCTTTTTCCCAGTTTGGGTTTGCAGTGAGGAATACATCTGCATGAGGGCCACGTTTTGGGATAAATACAGCTGCAATACCTTCTGGAAGTTGTGTAGGCACGTCTTTCATACTATGCACGGCCAAATCAACTTTTTTTGCCAGTAACGCATGGTCTAATTCTTTGGTAAAAATCCCTTGAACCCCCATTTCGTACAAAGGTTTTTGAAGTTCTTTGTCCCCTGTAGCGTCTATAGGAACTAGCTCGCTTTTTGCACCAGTAGCATTGAGAAGAGTTTGCACCCAGCGAGCCTGCCAAAGGGCAAGCGCACTACCGCGAGTACCAATACGCAGCCGGCTAATCATGCACAGATATATTGAAAAGACTTTCCAAAGCCTTTACGCTTTCGTGGGTGTTGTCACTTTCGCGCAGTTGATTTGCCATACGGTTTGTCAGCTTTTGAATCAGTTTTTCAGAAACAACGGTCGCCTGTTGATCGTCAAAAGATGGATTCTTTTTGCGCTGTACCTCTAACTCTTTACGCTGGATATCTTTCATTAATTTCTTTACAGCGCTAAGAGCAGGAGCAAATTTCCTTGTCTCTAACCATTGGTTAAACTCGGCAGTGGTTGCAGCAATAATCTCGTTGGCTTTAGGTATATGAACCTTGCGCATTTCTAATGTTTTGTCCGTCATTTTAGACAACTCGTCTAGGTGCAATAAGGTTACATTAGGTAAATCCAAAACATTGGGGTGAACGTTTTTGGGCATCGATAAATCCAAAATAAGCAGGTGCTTATCGGAGTGAATAAGTGCCTTGGAAATAGTGGGTTGTTCTGCACCGGTAGCAACGACCAGAATATCAGCATTGCGAATTTCTACAGGAAGAACTGCGTAATCTTTTACATCAATCGAAAATTTTCCAGCGAGTTGATCAGCACGCGCACGTGTCCGATTGATAAGTGTAATGTGGCTATTTTTGGTGTGTTTGACTAAGTTTTCGCAAGTGTTTCTGCCAATTTTCCCCACACCAAACAACACAATTTTTTTGTTGTCTAAATCATCTATTGTATCCAACATATACCGAACAGAAACATAAGAAACAGAGGTGGCACCAGAGGAGAGCTCGGTTTCTGTTTTGATGCGCTTACTTGCTTGAAGTACGGCATTAAAGAGACGCTCCATAAATGGGCTGAGCATGTTATTCCTTTTGGAAAGTTTAATGCTGTGCTTGAGTTGTGCTATGATTTCGAAGTCCCCAAGAATTTGACTATCTAGTCCTGTTCCAACACGAAACAAATGATCAATAGCTTCTTGACCCCGACGCGTAAAACCAACGCCCTTAAAATCTTCTGGGGTTCCTTGCGAATGAGTGCAAAGGAGATCGATTAGTATTTGTGGATCCGAAACCTCTCCATATAATTCAGTACGATTACATGTAGAGCTAATCATCAATGCATCCAGGCCTTTGGTTTGCGCTTCTTCGAGGAGAAAGGGAATTGATTTGGAAGTAATACTAAATTTACCTCTGAGAGCAGCATCGGCTTTTTTATAGCTGAGTCCTATACAGAAAAAAAATTCCGGTGCGGGCATATTTAGTTTTTGTTAGCACGACAAAAATAGCATACAGCACACACAAAAAATACCGCTAAAAGTACTTTTTGTTACGCTATCAGGTATTGTAAAACCACTCATTAAAAGCCATTTTTTCTTTGTATTTTTGTTTCATAGTAGTAAAACAATTACCTATGGCGCTAAAGAAAAATAACGCTCTAAGTCCGCGGATAGAACAACTTATTGAGGAAGGCTTTTCGGTGCTAACGTATGACAATAGCTCACCAGATTCCCAGTCAATCGTACGTCATGTAGACGCGAGCCTTATTCAGTTTCACTTTTGTTTTAAAGGTAGTACTACCTTTAATTTTAATCAAGGAACGTACCGATTACCACTATTGGATGAGCATGTGCTGTTGCTTTACAATCCACAACGTGACTTGCCAATGCAACTGGATGTTGCCGCCAATACACAGCTGATTACGGTGCTTATTTCCATCAAAAAATTCCACAGTCTGTTTTCACAAGAAGCAGATCAAATTAGCTTTTTGTCGAAAGAAAATATCGATAAGAAATATTATAAAGATCACATCATTACTCCATCAATGGCAGTGGTGTTAAGCCAAATTTTACACCATCAGCCCAACGCGCTGATGAGCAGGCTCTACCTGAAAGGGAAGGTTTATGAGCTGTTGAGTTTGTACTTTAACCCCACTGAGTCAACAGACTTGGCTGAGTGCCCGTTTTTGGTCGATGAAGAAAATATTCGTAAGATTCGCAATGCCAAGCAAATAATTTTGGAGCGTATGACAACTCCACCAAGTCTGCAAGAACTTTCGGATGAAATAGGACTTAGTCTAAAAAAGCTAAAAGAAGGGTTTAAGCAATTGTACGGTAGTACCGTTTATCAATTTTTATTGGATCACAAAATGAATCACGCCCGACAACTTTTAGGGTCGGGTTCTTTTAACGTAAACGAGGTAGCTTTGCAGCTGGGGTACAGCAATTCTAGCCATTTTATTGATGCCTTTAAAAAGAAGTTTGGAACGACGCCCAAAAAATACCTTTTGTCTGTATCTTCGTAACGAAAAATTAAAGCTATGAAAGGAGTCCTCCTGGTGAATTTGGGTTCACCAAAAAGTCCTACTCCCAAGGATGTAAAGCCCTATTTAGAAGAATTTTTGATGGACGAACGCGTTATTGATGTTCCCAAATGGCTTCGTACTTTTTTGGTCAAAGGGGTCATTTTGAACACGCGGCCTAACAAGTCTGCAAAAGCATATAAAAAGATTTGGTGGGATGAGGGGTCTCCACTAATTGTGCTATCCGAACGTTTGCAAGCGAAAGTCGCCAAAAAAACGGCAGTACCCATATCCTTAGCGATGCGCTACGGGCAACCCTCTATTGCGACGGGCTTAAAAGAACTGCACGACAAAGGCGTAGACGAAGTATTACTCATTCCACTCTACCCACAGCACGCTATGGCCACTACCGAGACTATTTTGGTGTTGGCAGAGGAAATTCGCGCACAGGAATACCCCGATATGCGGTTTACCCATTTACCTGCTTTTTATCATCATCCAGACTACATTCGTGTGCTAGCACACTCGATTCAGGAGTATTTACAAGACAAATCATGGGAGCATTTGTTGTTTTCCTATCACGGAGTTCCAGAGCGACATATTCGCAAATCAGACGTCACCAAGTCACACTGCAAAATTGATGGTGCTTGTTGCCAAACCCCTTCGGCTGCGCATGCTTATTGTTACCGTCACCAATGTTACGAAACAACCAAGCAAGTAGCGGAATATTTGGAATTGCGCCCTGGAAGTTTTTCTACGTCATTTCAGTCAAGGTTGGCTGGAGATAAATGGTTGCGGCCCTATACCGATAAAACCGTAGAAGATTTTGCTCAAAACGGGACAAAGAACATGGCCGTTGTCACTCCTGCCTTTATTTCTGATTGTTTGGAAACACTTGAGGAAATTGGCATGGAAGCCAAAGAAGATTTTGAGGAAAAGGGAGGAGATGAAATGCATGTTGTTCCCTGTATAAATGACCGTGAGGATTGGGTAAATGTGCTCAGTCGTTGGATCGACGAATGGGCTACGGCTTCCTAATACCTAAAAAAATGTACCTTTAGGTCAACTCATGACACGTGGACGCATATAACTACATAAAAGCCCTTCACTTAATTTTCGTAATTACGTATTTCGCAGGCTTGTTTTATATTCCGCGTCTAATGGTTTACTTGGTCGAAGCTGAAGCAAGACCCAAAGAAGAAGCTGAAATTTTAAGACCGCAACTACTATTGATGATGCGTCGCCTGTGGGTTATTATTACCGTTCCGTCAGCAATTCTGGCCACGGTGTTTGCCGTCTGGCTTCTAGTCCTAAACCCGATTTTACTTGCTATGTCGTGGATGTTAGTAAAACTTGTCTTTGTGGCTTTATTGATCCTATATCACATAAAGACATACCAACTTTACAAACAATTTTTTCTGGGCGCTCAGTCGCGAACTGCTGTTTTTTTTCGCTTTTGGAATGAGGGCGCAACCTTGATTCTATTTGCTGTAGTTTTCCTAGCGATTCTAAAGAACAGCATTCATTGGATTTTTGGACTCCTTGGATTAATCGGCTTGGCATTGTTATTGGTTCTAGGTATTCGCCTGTACAAACGATATCGAACTCCTAAACAGTAGTTTTATGCGCTTGCTTTCTCTTCGCACACGAATTTTTACAGCCCTTGTTTTCCTGGTGCTTGTAGCCTCTTTGCTTATTGCTGGGGTAACTATTTTTCAGTACAGGGAACAGTCGAATACCTACCACGAGCAACGTCTTGAACGAAAAGAAAATCAGCTTAAAAAACGCATCTCCTATCTGTTTGAAGAAAGTTGTGTTGAGGTGACCCCCGATAATATTGCGGCTATTTTTTCAGGCCATATCCAGCAAACTTCGGATGTGCTTAATATTAATTTTAGGGTGTATAGCCTTGAGGGTAAGTTGCTTTCTTCAGGGCAAGTCATGGAGCCTTTACCGATTCAAACATTGTCGGAGGAGGTATTGCACCAATTGGCACAGCGTCCAGACGATCGGTACATTGATGTTCGAAGCGAGGAAGGGATACGAACACGGTCGTCCTATTTCTATATTTTTGATCAGAATGAAGTTCCACTGGCCATCATTTATGTGCCTTATTTTGATGACGACTCGTTGAGCTCCATGGAGCTCAACGCCTTTTTATTGCGCTTGGTTCAGGTATATGTCATTATGCTTATCATCGCTTTGATTTTGGCCTTTTTTGTCTCTTCGTATGTCACCCAACCTTTGGACACCATCAGCATCAAACTAAACCAAACAAGGCTTTCAAAGACCAACACAAAGATTGAATTGACCAATGCAAGTAAGGAAATTTCTGCACTGGTGGATGCGTATAATCAAATGGTAGATCAGTTGGAGCAAAGTGCTGCCGAGCTTGCCAAATCTCAACGGGAAGTAGCTTGGCGTGAAATGGCCAAACAGGTAGCACATGAGATAAAAAACCCACTTACCCCAATGCGTTTGAGTATTCAACATTTTGAACAGCAGTTTGGTAAAGGTTCTTCAGAATGGCAGGATGAGGTACACGAGTTTAGCCAAACCTTAATCCAACAAATCGATACCATGAGCGCAATTGCATCTGCATTTTCTCAATTTGCAACCATGCCTACTGGCCAATCTGAGCGCACAAATGTAGTGGTAACCGCCAAGCGAGCGCTGGAGCTCTACAAAGAAGCACACATATCCTTAGACGTTGCTGATGAAAATCTCTACGCCCAGCTCGACAGCACCCAGCTTGTTCGTGTGGTCAATAATTTATTGAGCAATGCGCTTCAGGCAACGAATGATATTGCTAACCCCAAAATTGAAGTACGTATTGATGCCGACACTAATTGGCTAACTTTCGAAGTATGTGACAACGGAAAGGGTATTTCTGAGGAGGTGCGCGAACGTATTTTTGAACCCATGTTTACGACCAAAACGAGCGGCATGGGTCTTGGTCTTAGTATGGTTAAGTCTATTGTAGAAACCTATGGTGGTACGGTAGATTTTGATTCCAATCCCAATCGGCGTACTTGTTTTAAATTGCGTTTCCCCCGCGTCAGCTAGGCCTCAATTCCTGAAACAATGGTTTTTTCAAGTTCCTCTAGACTGGCTTGAATATTTTCTTTTTGAAGATGAATAGGCGGGTGAAATTTAAGTTTCATTTTTGCGCCAATTCCCATTGGAAAAAACCCGTAACGCGTTAACTTCCAGGAATTACTAATGGAAACGCCAACAAATTTGGCATTGGGCATAACAGCGGCTAACTGATGCAAGCCACCCATTCGAAAAGCCCCAGGAGTAGCGCTATTACTTCGGGTTCCTTCTGGAAAAATCACAACACTACCATTTGTTTCGGATAGTTTTTTACCAAAATCCATTATGGCTTGAAGTGCTTGCTTGGGCTTTTTTCGGTCAATGAGTACGGCCCCTCCGTTTCTTAAGTTATAGGAAATACTCGGGATCCCTTTGCCTAACTCTTTTTTGCCTACAAACTTGGGGTAAATCTTTCTTAGGTACCATATGAGCGGTGGAATGTCGTAGGTGCTCTGGTGATTGGCTACAAAAATGTAGGATTGATTTTGTTCAAAATGAAAAGGACGGTCAACAAAAAAACGTGTTCCCAGAATATTAAGGCAGCGCAACAACAAAAAATTTAACACAACAATGCAATGGCGATGTGCATCTGCGCTAAATAGCAAGCAAATCCGTTGTACTCCGTCAAAGAGAATAAGTGTAAAAACGAAAAAGGGGTAATAAATAACGCTAAGCGGGTATGCGAGTAGCTTAGCCATGAAATTTATTAGCAGTGAGTGTTATAGGCCTCCTTTAGATTTTCGGAAATCAGTTCGGCGGGCCTGCCTTCTATGTGGTGGCGTTCCAGCATATGTACCAATTCACCGTCCTTGAACAAGGCAATACATGGTGAAGAGGGCGGGAAAGGAACCATTTGTCCACGGGCCTCGGCGGTAGCTTCTTGATCAACTCCCGCAAAAACCGTTATGAGCTGACTGGGCGTTTTCTCATTGTCCAAAGACATCCGCGCACCTGGGCGGGCATTAGCAGCGGCACAGCCACAAACAGAGTTTACCACAACCAAGGTAGTTCCCGATTGATTGAGCGCTGTTTTTACGGCATCTGCGTCAGTACACTGGGCAAAGCCTACAGCGGTTAACTCGTCGCGCATGGGTTGAACAATTTCTGCTGGATACATAGCATATTATTTAGAGTACAAAGATAAGGAAGCTGTTGGATATTTAAGCACGTTCGCAATACACCATATAATAACGCGGTGTAATGTAGCGTAATAGGGGGCGAATACCAATTTTACCGTAGTCAGGAGATGCCCAGCAAACACGGTCTTTTATTTCCCAACCAGTATGTTTGAGCAGGTAGTCAAACTGCTTTTGTTCAAACTCGTGGTAGTGTTTATCCCACTCATCTTGTTCGTTCCAATAAGCAGGTGCAAACCAAAGTTTCAAAGGTACGGAAGCAATTAGTTTTGGGGTTTTAAGTTGACTAAGGATGTTAAATGGCGCCAACATATGCTCAAAGATTTCAAAAGCAGTCACGCAATCTGCAGTGCTGTCTAGGTAGTTTTGAAAATCGGTATCCAGATTTTCTCCTTTAGTGTTGTTAACTTGATAACCTTCTTGTGCGAGCAAGCTTGAAAGCGTATTGGCTGTGCCCAGATCTAGAATTTGACTCTTTTTTGGGAGGTGTTTTTGAACGAATGCCAAGGTTTTATCAAATCTGCGCTGCTCGGGTGTACTCATGGGTGTAAAAATAGGTTTTTAAAAGTTGTCGGCGAATGCTTCGTTCTTGTTTTATCCTTTGTACTTTTGCGCGATGCGTTGGTTATTGGCTTTTTTAGGGTATATGGTATTTCGATTTCCGGGAGCCATACTTGGATTTATATTGGGAAGTGTTTTTGAAGCCGGAAGTCGCGGACGCATTCGTACTTCATTTCAAGCCACTCGTTTATCGGCACAAGAGTTTGAACTTCGGCTATTGGCCTTGGCAAGTATGGTGATTAAAGCCGATGGCAAAACGAGCCAATCCGAATTGGATTATGTGCGTGCACAGTTTGTTCAATTTTTTGGTAAGGATCGCGCCAATCAAATTTTCCGCGTTTACAATGCGGAGTTCAAACAAACGGGGATTTCGGCTGTGGAAATCGGACAATTTCTTGCCAGTAGGACGCAATACGGCGCACGTTTACAGATGCTCGACTTCTTATTTCGCATTGCCAAAGCCGATGGTCGTGTTTCGCCACCAGAGCTAGAAAAGCTCTTTGAGATTGCCGGCTATATGCGTATTAGCACCCTAGACTACAACAGCATCAAGGCCATGTTTGTGGCAGAAACCAACAGTGCATACACCATATTAGAGGTATCCAAATCCGCATCGGATAACGAAATAAAAAAAGCCTATCGCGCTTTAGTGAAAAAACATCATCCCGATAAAGTCCGTAACTTGGGGCAGGCTGCCGAACAAGCTGCTAAAGAAAAGTTTCAACGCATTCAGCAGGCCTATGAAGCAATAAAAAACGAACGTGGATTTAATTAATTATGGACGATTTTATTTTTTACACCAAGCTTGGTATAGCACATATTTTAGATAGTAACGCCTATGACCACCTGCTTTTTTTAGTAGCCCTAAGCCTTCCATTTGCGTACAAACAATTGCGTCAGTTGGTTGTTTTGGTCACCACATTTACACTGGGACACACCCTTTCTCTGTGGGCAGCTTCTGCCGGAATTATTCGGATTAATGCCATCTGGATTGAATTCTTGATACCCATGACTATTCTACTTACAGCCTTGCATGTATTGTATTGGAACAATAGCATTACAACCAAAACCACTACGCCATTTGTGGTGCTTACTGCTTTTTTTGGGGTTATTCATGGGCTTGGTTTTGCCTCTTATTTTTCGATGTTATTTCCCAATGATGGCTTTGGCCTTCCTTTAGTTTACTTCACATTGGGTATTGAGGGGGCACAAGTTTTGGCCGTGCTCATTATTATTATACTCAATACGCTGGTAAGCCATTTAGGCTTTTCCAAAAGAGATCGGTTATTGGTGTGTAGTAGTGTGATAATTGGTATTTTAGTGCCCATCCTTATTTCTGCAATTAAGGCAATATGACCAAAGCCGAACAAAAACAGTTGCGTTATGACAGCGCTTATATGCGCATGGCTTATGAATGGGCAAAACTCTCGCATTGTACACGTAAGCAAGTGGGCGCACTGATTGTAAAAGAGCGCATGATTATTTCGGATGGATACAACGGAACTCCTACGGGATTTGAAAATGAATGTGAAGATGAAGAGCACTTTACCAAATGGTATGTTTTGCACGCCGAGGCGAATGCGATAATGAAAGTAGCCGCTTCTACACAGTCTTGTTCGGGCGCTACCCTATACATTACCTTATCTCCGTGCAAGGAATGCAGTAAACTAATTCATCAGGCAGGGATAAAACGGGTCGTTTATGCTACTGCATACAAAGACACTTCCGGGCTAGACTTTTTAGCGAAAGCAGGGATCCTCCTGACTAAGCTCGATTAGGATTTATCCTTTATTTTTTGCTGAATCTTCAGCGCAAGCAGTAAAATCACCAATAGAATAAGTGCGCATAAACTAGCCCCAACACCAATGGCTGCTGGAAAACTATCGCCACTCAGTGGCGCATCGAAGTCGATATGGGTTAAATTAAAAATCAGCAGTCCAGTTGCCAAAACCAAAAAGAGACATATCAGTTTTTTCATATAAATAGTTGTTGCACATTACCGGCAAATAATTTTACAGCGATAGCCATAAGAATTACGCCAAAAACTTTTCTAATGATGCCGATACCTGAACTGCCCAAGAAACGCTCAATGCGTTTTGAGGACTTCAAGACGACATAAACAATCACGATGTTTAGTACAATAGCCACAATAATATTGACCAAATCGTACTCTGCCCTAAGCGAAAGTATGGAGGTTAGTGTACCGGCACCCGCAATAATCGGAAATGCAATGGGAACAATAGAGGCTGATCCGGGAGTTTCGTCTTTAAATAACTGAATCCCCAAAATCATTTCCAACGCCAAAAAGAAAATGATAAATGCACCTGCTACAGCAAAGGAATTGACGTCAATTCCAATAAGGCTTAGAATTTGTTCACCTAAAAAAAGAAAGCCAATCATAATCAGTCCAGCAACTATTGAAGCCTTTTCAGACTGTATATGCCCAACCTTTTGTCTTAGTCCAATAATGATAGGTGTGCTGCCGATAATATCGATAACGGCAAAAAGAACCATGGTACAGGTGACGATTTCTTTGATACTAAACATGAGTCAAATATACTTTTTTTGTGTCATCAAAATTGTAGTTTAGCAATATGTTTCAATTGGGCAATACATTAGTTTCCGAACAACTTTTTGAGCAAAAATTTAGTTGTGATGTACAAGCGTGCAAAGGAGCTTGTTGTGTGGAGGGCGAAGCAGGGGCGCCCTTAGAAATGGAAGAAATAAAAGCACTTAAAGCACATCTTGAGGAAATAAAACCTTTTTTAACTCAGCCAGGTATTGAAGCCCTTTCAGAACAGGGTGTTGCAACGCAGAACGCGTTCAAGGAATGGGAAACTCCGCTTATAGACGGTAAGGCCTGTGCGTTTATCAACTATACCAAAGCGGGTGTTGCCCAATGCGGGATTGAGCAAGCCAATCGGGCACAAGCAACAAACGTAAAGAAACCTATTTCTTGTCATCTATATCCTGTTCGGGTGAAGCATTACAGTACTTTGGTTGCTGTAAATTACCACGAATGGTCCATATGCGCACCGGGATGTGCTTTGGGTGAAACAACAAAACGCCCCTTGTATCTTTTTGTTCAAAAAGCATTGGTCCGAAAATTCGGTCAAGCATGGTTTGATTCTTTGCATGCTGCCGCCCAAGAATTTTTTGCAAAAAAGAACTGTGAATAAAATAGACTTCCCATAAGAGATTTTATAAATAATTGATTAACAATACATTACAAAAGTTGTTTTTGCACTCCTTTTTTAAGAAAACACCTAATTGTTGTTAAAAACTACAGGCCATTGTGGAAAAGTATGCCTTTTATTTCTCCATAATTTTTGGAACATTTGTAAGGCAATAAACAATCCGCAATTTTTAAAAAAGTAAATTATGTCAAAAGCACTTGAACCAATATTGTCTGAAAACAAGAACCGATTTGTTATTTTCCCCATCCAACATCACGACATTTGGGAATGGTACAAGAAGCAAGAAGCCTGCTTCTGGACAGCTGAAGAAATAGACTTACACCAAGACTTAACAGATTGGAATAACAAATTGACAGATGATGAACGCTATTTTGTGAAGCATATCTTGGCTTTTTTCGCGGCATCTGACGGAATTGTAAATGAAAATCTTGCTGAAAATTTTGTGAATGAGGTTCAGTATAGCGAAGCCAAGTTTTTCTACGGCTTCCAAATCATGATGGAAAACATCCACTCAGAAACCTATTCATTGCTCATTGATACGTATGTAAAAGACGAGACCGAAAAAGACAATCTTTTTAAGGCTATTGAAGTTTTTCCAGCAATCAAAAAGAAAGCGGATTGGGCACTACGCTGGATAGACTCCGATTCTTTTGCTGAGCGTCTTATTGCCTTTGCAGCTGTGGAAGGAATTTTCTTTTCGGGAGCTTTTTGTTCTATTTTCTGGCTTAAGAAGCGCGGCTTAATGCCCGGACTTACTTTTTCAAACGAATTGATTTCTAGAGATGAAGGCATGCACTGCGATTTTGCTGTGCACTTACACAACAAGCATCTTGTCAACAAGGTGCCGCCAGCCCGAATCCGAGAAATTATTATTGATGCCCTAAATATAGAGCGTGAGTTTATTACTGAATCGCTTCCCGTAAGTTTGATTGGTATGAACGCCAAACTGATGACCCAGTATTTGGAGTTTGTTACCGATCGTTTGTTGGTTGAACTCAACCTAGAAAAAGAGTTCAATGTGACCAACCCATTTGACTTTATGGATATGATCTCGCTTCAAGGAAAGACAAATTTCTTTGAAAAGCGCGTGTCGGAATACCAAAAAGCAGGTGTTATGAACCAAGAGACAGAAGAAACAGAAAAGTATTCATTCGGCGACGACTTTTAGTCAAACGAAACAATACGCGCAGCCTCGATATTCACCAATAGTAGAGCGGCAGTGTAACCAATTAAATATTTAGGACATTATGTATGTAGTAAAAAGGGATGGGCGTAAAGAGCCCATCATGTTCGATAAAATCACGGCTCGTGTTCGCAAGCTTTGTTATGGATTTAACGAACTGGTAGACCCCGTAAAGGTGGCGATGAAAGTTATTGAAGGTCTGTATGATGGGGTAACGACCTCCGAACTCGATAGCTTGGCAGCCGAAACAGCCGCTTCCATGACAACCGTTCATCCCGATTACGCCCAACTGGCCGCCCGGATATCTGTTTCTAACCTCCACAAAAACACCAAAAAATCCTTTTCGGAAACCATGGCTGACCTCTTTGAGTATGTCAATCCACGTACAGAAAAGAAATCACCGCTTCTTTCAGAAGAAGTCCACAAAGTAATTCAAGACAACGCAGAGTTGCTTGATTCTACCATTATTTACAACCGCGATTTTGGCTACGATTACTTTGGTTTTAAGACCCTTGAGCGTTCATACCTGCTCAAAATCAACGGTAACATTGCCGAACGCCCACAACATATGTTGATGCGTGTTTCTGTAGGTATACATCCAACAGACTTAGACGCCGCGATAGAGACCTATCACTTGATGTCCAAAAAGTATTTCACACACGCCACACCAACGCTGTTTAACTCGGGTACGCCCAAGCCACAGATGTCATCATGCTTTTTGTTATCCATGCGTGACGATAGCATTGATGGGATTTACGATACGCTTAAGCAAACGGCTAAAATTTCACAGTCTGCAGGAGGAATAGGGTTGTCTATCCACAACGTCCGTGCGACAGGATCTTATATTGCAGGCACCAACGGCACTTCAAACGGTATAGTACCCATGCTGCGCGTCTACAACGACACAGCCCGCTATGTAGACCAAGGCGGTGGTAAGCGAAAAGGATCTTTTGCTATTTATGTGGAGCCGTGGCATGCCGATATCTTCGACTTTTTAGACCTTAAGAAAAACCACGGTAAAGAAGAAATGCGTGCGCGCGATTTGTTCTATGCCATGTGGATTCCCGATCTGTTTATGAAACGTGTGGAAGAAAACACGGAATGGACACTTATGTGCCCGAATGAATGTCCGGGGCTTTACGATTGCCATAGTGATGAGTTTGACAAACTTTACCTCAAGTACGAAAAAGAACAACGAGGCAGAAAGACAATTAAAGCACGTGAGCTATGGGAGAAAATCCTAGAATCTCAGATTGAGACAGGAACGCCCTACATGCTTTATAAGGATGCAGCAAACCGTAAGTCAAACCAAAAGAATTTAGGAACGATTCACTCTTCAAACTTGTGTACGGAAATCATGGAATATACGTCCAAGGATGAGGTTGCGGTTTGTAATTTAGCATCCATTGCTCTGCCTATGTTTGTAAAGGATGGTGCTTTCGATCATCAAGAACTATTCGATGTAACCAAGCGCGTGACGAAAAACCTCAACAAAGTCATTGATCGCAACTATTATCCTGTTCCCGAGGCCGAGAATTCCAACATGCGTCACCGCCCAGTTGGATTGGGTGTGCAAGGACTGGCAGACACGTTTATCAAGTTGCGCCTTCCGTTTACTTCAGAACCAGCACAAACACTGAACCAAGAGATTTTTGAAACCATTTATTTTGCGTCACTAACTGCTTCTAAAGATTTGGCAGAAGTAGAAGGGCCTTACAAAACCTATAAGGGATCACCGATTTCTAAAGGGGAGTTCCAGCACAATATGTGGGGCATCAAAGACGACGAGCTCAGTGGCCGTTGGGATTGGGAAGGTTTACGCAAGCAAATCAAAAAGCATGGGGTTCGCAACTCCCTATTGATGGCTCCGATGCCAACAGCATCTACGTCTCAAATTTTAGGTAATAACGAATGTTTTGAGCCGTACACTTCCAATATTTACACAAGACGTGTGTTATCTGGTGAGTTTATTGTGGTGAACAAAC
>JAHEKR010000004.1 GCA_024638225.1 Flavobacteriaceae bacterium | reverse complement strand
CTAATAAAAGAAACACTGGTTCCAGCCAAAGACTACCGGTATCCATGCATGGACTAAAGAGCCAAGTGAACGACTTGCTTAGTTTCGAAAAAATCTTCTTCGAAAAAGGAGGATAATGGATACAATTTGGCAGCTGGATAGGGTTTTAGTTCTTCAGTTAAATCACCACCTTTCAAATACAGTATTCCATTTTTCAGGGCGTGTTTTTGCTGTTTGCATATTTTGTGCTCCACCCATGGAACAAAGCGTTCCATACGCGTAACTGCCCGACTCACAACAAAATCAAATGCTCCGAGAATGTCTTCGGCGCGTTGGTGTAGCGGCTTTACGTTATCCAGCGAAAGTGCTTCAGCCACTGCCTGAACAACTTTTACTTTTTTACCAATAGAGTCTACCAAGGTAAATTGTACTTGAGGAAATAAGATAGCTAAAGGTATTCCAGGAAAACCTCCGCCGGTTCCTACATCCAAGATTTTTGCATCAGGCGTAAAGGGCAGTACTTTAGCAATTCCAAGCGAATGCACTACGTGTCGTATATAAAAATGTTCCATGTCAGCACGAGAAATAACATTTATTTGCTGATTCCAGTAGTTGTACAACGAGCTCAGTTTTTGCAATTGTTCTTGCTGTTGGGGATTAAGATTTGTAAAGTATTTGCGTATTGTTTCCAAAATTGAATATTTCACAAAAATACGGAAGCTGTTGATTAAAATTTTACTTTGGCATCAATGAAGGGGTTATATTTGGCAAAATTTATGCTATGAACCAGCCATTATCTGAACGAATCAAAAGCTTACCTGCATCCGCTACCCTAGCCATGGCTGCCAAGGCGCGAGAGCTTAAAAACAAGGGGAAAGACATCATTGGACTCAGTCTTGGTGAACCCGATTTCAACACGCCAGAATTTATCAAAGAAGCGGCTATTGAAGCGATAAATGCAGACTACAATTCGTACACCCCGGTTGATGGCTATGCCGAGCTGAAGGAAGCTATATGTACCAAATTTAAGCGCGACAACGGATTAGCCTACGCACCAAGTCAAATCGTTGTTTCCACCGGTGCAAAGCAATCCATTGCTAATGCCGTACAAGTATTAATCAACCCTGGTGACGATGTACTACTTGTCGCACCCTACTGGGTTAGCTATTCGGCCATGGTGATTCTAGCGGAAGGAAATCCGATAGAAATCCGTTCGGGAATAGAAACCGATTTTAAAATAACCCCTGAACAACTTGAACAAGCCATAACACCTAAGACAAAATTGGTTATGCTTAACTCACCGAATAACCCCAGTGGGTCTATGTATTCAAAATCTGAATATGAGGCTTTGGCGGCTGTTCTTTTAAAGCATCCTAACATTTTTGTGCTTTCGGATGAAATTTATGAACACATTCACTACGATGAGGCGACGCCTTTTAGTTTTGCGGCAATACCAAGTATGTACAACCGTACCATTACCGTAAATGGTCTGGCTAAAGCTTTTGCCATGACGGGTTGGCGAATTGGCTATTTAGGTGGTCCAGAATGGATTGCCAAAGCATGTACCAAAATACAAGGTCAAGTAACCAGTGGCACCAACTGTATTGCGCAGCGTGCTGCCATAACAGCTGTTTTGGCACCAGTTGGTAAAATAAAATACATGGTGGATGAATTTGACTTTAGACGCAAGCGCATCATTGATTTACTACAAGATATTGAAGGCTTTGAGGTAAATGTTCCAAAAGGTGCTTTTTATGTGTTCCCGGATATCTCTGCATTTTTTGGCAAAAAGCTTAAGGGAAAACTCATTGAGAATGCATCTGACTTTGCCATGTATTTACTTGAGGAAGCGAATGTGGCTACTGTCACAGGGGATGCCTTTGGCTGTCCAAATAATATCCGTATTTCCTACGCTGCCTCACTTGAGAATATTGAGGAAGCTATTCGTCGCATTGCCGAAGCTGTTCGCTAGTTTTTGCTCCAATAGTAAGGGCTAAAAAGAATCAGTACAGTAAAGAGTTCCAAACGGCCGATTAACATCAACAGAGCACACCACAGCTTCCCTAGCACTGGGAGTGCAGCATAGGTCGACGCAGGGCCAACTCCTCCCAAACCGGGACCGACATTTCCTAATGAAGCAGCTGCACCTCCAATAGCCGTAGTAAAATCTAATCCCAATACGCTCAGTACACCTGCGCCAATGATAAAAAGAATCATGTACAGCACAAAAAACGCGAGAACATGATACACAATAGACTGCTCAATTGGTGCTTTATTAAGCCGTACCATAAGTATTGCGTTAGGATGTAAAGCGCGTTTAAATTCTAGAAAGCCATTCTTTATTAGGATAAGGTGACGCATCACCTTCACACCACCCGAAGTAGAGCCTGTAGAACCGCCCAAAAACATTAACCCAAAAAACAACATGGTTACAAAAGGAGACCATGCAGTGAAGTCTGCGGTAACTAAGCCAGTAGTTGTAATCACAGCTACTACCTGAAAAAGTGCATGGCGAAAAGAGTGTTCAACCGCTGTCCACATAGACAAATCGGCGGCGGCATAAAGACCATTTCTGAATAAAGAGATGCTAACAATCAGCACAAAAATACCAATAAATCCAGTGTACCAACGGAATTCGTTATCGGCAAAAACACGATTGAACTTTCCCTTTAGGGCGTAGTAAAGTAAAACAAAATTACTCCCAGCTAAAAACATAAAAAAGACAGTGATGTACTGAATTTGTGGAAGGTCATTCCAATAGCCAAGACTTTCATTTTTAGAGGAAAAACCACCAGAGGCCATGGTGCTCATAGCATGATTTAACGCATCAAAAAGCGACATACCAGAAAGGTATAGAAGCAGTGCGTTTACAAAGGTCAAACTAACATATATCAACCATAATCGCTTTGCTGTATCACTAATTCGGGGATGTAATTTATCTCCGCCCAAAACAGGCGCCTCGGCACTGAAGAGTTGCATACCGCCAATACCCAACAAAGGCAAAATGGCAATTGCCAGGACAATGATTCCCATTCCGCCCATCCAATGTGTAAGTGAGCGCCAAAGAATAATACTTTTGGGAAGCGCCTCAATGTCGCCAAGAATAGTGGCGCCAGTGGCTGTGTAACCCGACATGGTCTCAAAAAAAGCATCGCTTATAGTCGTCATGCTGTTGGTAAACACAAAGGGCAACATTCCAAAAAACACCATGGTAATCCAACCCAGTGTGACAATAATATAGCCCTCTCTCTTTTTGATTTCCTTTCTGTGGTTCAGGGTTAATCCCATAAAAATACCTCCAGCAGCTACATTGATGGCAAGCGCAGTAAGCAAACCAGTAGTGGCGCCGTCATCAAAGAAATAGCTACACAGCGTTACCAAGCCCATAAAGACCGCATTGAACAGCAATAGCAATCCCAGAATATGAATGATAATTTTAAGGTTAAACCCTTTCATGTTTTATAAAAAAAGTTGTTCTACACGACTTATAGACTGTGGAAGGCAACACACGAGAACTAAATCATCTTGTTGAATGATAAAATCGCCAAGCGCAATTATACCTGCTCCATTTCGAATCACTCCACCAATTGTGGCCGTTTTTGGAAAATCAAGGGCCTTAATTGCTTTGCCAATGACCTTGGCATTTTGTTGCACTTTGAATTCCACAATTTCGGCATCCATATTGTTGAGCTTAGCCAAATCAACCACTTCACCTCTTCGGATATACCGAAATATGGTGTTTGCGGTAAGCATTTTCTTATTCACGAGGGTATCAACTCCAATAGACTTGGTCAATTCAAAGTAGTCCATGTTTTCGATAAGCGCGATGATCTTGGATACGTCTTTGGACTTTGCCATAAGACAAGACATGATGTTTGTTTCAGAATCATTAGTTACGCCAAGAAAGGCATCCATTTCATCTAAATTTTCTTCAAGTAGCAAGGCCACGTCGCGGCCATCTCCATGAATGATGAGTGAATCTGGTAGTTTCTCTGCCATTTCGATAGCACGCTCTTTATCGAGCTCAATAAGTTTCACATTAATGCCACGCGAACAAAGGTCAGCTGCCGTCATATACCCAACACGACCTCCACCTAAAATCATGACATTCTTGATTTTGTTCTTCACTTCGCCAGTTAGGCTGTATAGCTCCGAAACTCCTTCTGGAAGTGTGGTGAAATACACTTGATCTCCTTCCTCAAAACAAGTATCTCCCCTAGGGATTATGGTATTTATAGTTTCTTTACGCTTGATGGCAATGGGCATAAAGTGCACTCCAGGAAAAATTTCTGCTGCTTCGCGAACTGTTTTTCCGATAAAAGGGGCATCTTCTTCGAGTGTGGTACCCATCATGGTGAGTGCCCCATCTTCAAACTCATGGCTATTTTCAAATGCAGACTGATGAATAAGCAGTTGTATTTCTTCGGCAGCTAATTCCTCAGGAGACACCAGCTCGTCAATACCCAATGCTTGAAAATCAACATCTTTTTTATACTTCTCAAATTCTATATCGGTAATACGTGCAATGGTCTTTTTACACCCAATTTGTTTGGCAAGCAAACAGCACATCAGGTTTGTTGTTTCAGAGGGTGTAACGGCAATAATCATATCTGCCTTATCCACTTCGGCTTTTTTGAGGGTAGCCAATGCAGATGGATCGCCTTTTATGGCACGAATATCCAAGTGATTGTCGGCATAGTTTAATGCTTCCTTATCAGCATCAATTAAGGTGATGTCTTGCGACTCAAAAGATAGCAATTTGGCTAAGTGAAAACCTATATCGCTAGCACCAGCGATGGCAATATTCATCTGTTAATAAGATTATATAATGCAAATATAGGAAGATTCTAGTCGCTTGGGGACAAATACCGTGTTGAGATTATAGCTACATTTGCGCCATATGAGTAAAAAAGTCACCCCTTACAAAGATTCTTCCCTTTCAAAAAAAGAGCAGGTTACCCTAATGTTCGACCGCATAGCAGTAAAGTACAATGGCCTTAACCGAGTTCTTTCCCTGGGCCTAGACAAAGGCTGGCGAAGAAAACTGGTAAAAATGGTTCAAAAACAAGGGGCGGTCGATGTCTTGGATGTTGCCACAGGCACAGGAGATGTAGCCATTGCGCTAAGCAAATTACCACAGTTAACAATTGATGCCGTCGATTTGTCAACCCAAATGCTCGCCGTACAAGCAAAAGAATTAGAAAAGTTAAAGCTGTCTGACCGAATTACGCTAAAAGTAGCTGATGCTGAAAACTTACCCTTTGAAACACAGTTTGATGCAGTAACTGTTGCTTTTGGTGTTCGAAATTTTGCGCAACTCGAAAAAGGGTTAGGTGAAATGCACCGCGTTTTACGCAGCGGGGGCTGTTTGTACATTTTGGAAACCTCTCGTCCCAAGGCCTTCCCTATGCGGCAAGCCCATTACATTATGTCACGAATCCTTATACCTGCAATGGGAAAACTTGTCGCAGATGACAAAGGAGCTTACGCCTATTTGGGCGAATCAGTAGCCCACTTCCCTGATGGTAAAGCCATGTGCAATAAATTAGCTAATGTTGGGTTTTCTAAAGTAGACCACAGACCACTTAGTGGCGGCGTGGTTAGCCTATATGTTGCACAAAAATGAATTGTAAATCGTTAACTGTTTTGCTGGTGATGACACTTTCCCACTTCTGGGTGTTTGGGCAAGACCGCAAAATAGAAAATCTAAAAACTGAGGATTTAAAACGCCTTCGCTTTGGCTATTATGTTGATCTTAATCACGTTGGAGCCAAAATGGAGTATTTATCAACGGCATCTGGACAACCCTTTACGCTAAATATAAAACCCAAACCGAGTTTTGGGGTTGGGTTAGTCGCTGATTATCGCATCAATGAGTTCGTCAATATCCGTTTCCATCCCGGAATTGCATTTGTAGAGCGTGAAATCAATTTTCCATTTGATGAAAATGTGTTGTCCAAAGCGTTGGTGAGTCGCGATGTAAAATCAAACTATGTGCGTTTTCCTATTGGGATTAAATTTAATACAAGACGTATCCGAAATGCACGCCCCTTTCTGATGGGTAGTTTTTCAATAAATAGCAACATAACCAGCGATGAGAAAAGCACAGAAGACAACGAGTCAGGTACGTTTCGGATGCGACAACGAATGAGTGCATGGGAATTCGCTATTGGAACTGATGTCTATCTTCCTTATTTTAAGTTTACCACATCCATTCATGGCATATTTGCGCTGAATAATGAATTTGTCCCGGACAAAAATCCAAATAGTCTATATACCAGGTATGTAAAGTCCATGAAAAGTAGGGGTGTTTTTTTACGCTTTACTTTTGAATAAGTTAAGCTCGACGCCTGAATTCACTTAGCACAATAGCTGTTGCCATGGCTGCGTTAAGACTCTCGGCGGCAGGAGTGCCATAGCTTGGAATGCATATGTCCATATCCGAACTATGACGTACTGCTTGGCTGATTCCTTTACCTTCATTGCCAACGACCAAAACGGCGTTCTGTGGAAGACTAGCCTTGTACATACGTTCCCCTTTTGCATCTGTGCAAACAACCGCTAAGTTTTGTTGTTTAAAAAACTTGGGTAAATCGACATAATGAACCTGCACTTTGGCCAGAGATCCCATACTTGCCTGCACAACTTTTGGGTTAAAGCAGTCAACCGTGTCCTGGGAACACAGCAAATGGGCAATACCAAACCAATCACAAAGCCGGATAATGGTGCCCAAATTACCAGGGTCTCGAATTCCGTCCAGAGCTAAATTTAATGACTGCGGACTAAAGTCTATATGCTTAGGTAATTGAAAAGCAGCCCAACAAGATGGTGCTGTGCTAAGATTACTTAACTTTTTTAACTCCAAAGCTGTCGCTTCAGTGATGTTGTCGACAGATTTTGAAACAGCTTCTGAAGTGCCAAAATAATATTTAAGTGAAAATCCATTGTCCAAAAAAGTAGTGATCGCTTTAGTTCCCTCAACAGAGAATAAACCCAGTTGAGTCCGGTACTTTTTTTGACCTAATTGACCCAACTGCTTTAAGATGTTTTTGCTAACCATGTATTTGACGTATTTTTGACTATTAACAACTTTTCTGTTGACAACACGTTTTTCAAAAATACTAGGTTTTTGTGTGCTAATAACCATCATCCACGGTTGTTCTACCACAAAAGAGCTTTCGGATGAAGCTCCTTTATTGCGCAAAAGCGATGTTTTTGTCAATTCTGAAGCAGCGGTTGACTCTGTAGAAAACATCGTACAGCCAACACCAAATCAACGTTTTTTAGGGATACCGTTTGGTCTTTTGCTTTATCAATCTGCCAAGGATAGCGTTGGTGCTGATTTTGATGCGTGGTTGGCAAAAAAGCCTAAACGTAAAAAGCGGATGCAAGCCATTTGGTCGGACAAACAAATAGACCGAATGCGTACTTACAAAACAGGCTTTCAGGCATGGAAAAAACGAAACGGCGAAGCACCCGTACTTACGGATTCAATATCTAGAGCAATCAACACACAAAAATTAAGTGCATTTTTTTCAAATGAAGGATACTTCAATGCACGAGTCAAAGCCGACGTATCAGTAGTTGCTAAAAAAGCTAGAGTGCGGTATGATGTAGAAACTAAAGCGCCCTACTTTTTAGACAGTATTACCGCTGCAATTCAAAGCCCTGTTTTGGATTCGATTTATCACGCTAGTTTGGATAAGAGTGCTTTGGTACCCGGCAACAGATTTAGAACAGTTGACTTTGAAAAAGAACGCAATCGTTTGTTTTCACTATTTCGAAATGCGGGTGTTTATCCTTTTCAATTTAATTCAATTGACTACAGTGTCGGTATAGACTCTAGCGGAGTGGATTACCGTCTTCCCGTACAGTTAAATATCAGAAATTACAGTGAAAACCAAGAGGGAACTATTGTTGAAAAAGAATACAGAATTTCCAAAATGAATAAAATTGAAGTTTTTGTTGGGAAATCGGGTGGGGAGCTTAGCGATTCGTACGATTCTTTGGGCGCTTTTCAAGGACTTTCTTTCTATGGTCGGGAGAAACTAAAATACAACAAACGACTCCTCCGTGGATCTATTTCTTTTAAAACTAACGAAGTATACAGTGACCAAGCACGCAGTACAACATTAAGACAATTAACACGCTTGCAGAGTTTTGATTATCCGAGTATCAAATACAGCTATGCCAATGAGGAGGAAACCTTACTCGATGCAGCTATTTATTTAATGCCCAAGAAGCGTTATTCCCTTCAATTTGGCTTAGATCTTACCCAATCGGACATACTAAAGCAGGGGGTTGCCTTCAGCTCTGGATTAAGCGTACTGAATGTTTTTCGCGGTGCCGAAACATTAGAACTGGGCGCACGTGGCTCTTTAGGTCGGTCTGGAGATGTTGCCATTTCAGAAGTTGCTTGGGATTTACAATTGCGCTCACCGCAATTTTTAGTCCCGATAAACAGTCGCTTAAACAGGCAAGAAATTGCCCCGCAGACAAGCTTTCGTATAGGTTCTGCAAATCAAAAAAATATCGGGCTGGACAAGGAAAGTTTAACCGCTGCTATAGAATACAGTTGGAAACCAAAAAAAAACCGGCGTTGGACCTTCACTTTAGTTGACGTCGAGTTTGTCAACAATAAAAATGCCAACAACTATTTTGGCGTCTATACCAATGCATACCAAGAGCTAAACTCTATTGCTAGCAATACAACAACAAACGCTGCCTACTTTGCAAACAATAAGCTAATTATTCCTTCTGGCGCGCAAGGATTTATAGCAGATGTGCTGCAACAAAACACATCCTTAACCCCAGGTGATTCGGCGTTTAACAGGGTACAGCGTATAGAAGAGCGCAGAAGACGATTAACTCAAAATAACTTAATTTTCAGTGCTGGGCTTCAATTCTTTGATTCGACCAAAGACGGCGTTTTCGATCGTTCCTTTGCTCAATTTCGCGCTAACTTGTCTTGGGCTGGGAATTTGCTAAAGGCTTTGGCTAAACCTTTAGAATGGGATCAAGTTGATGGTCAGTATTTTCTTTTTGATGTGCCATTTAGTCAATATGTTAAATTAGAGACAGACTGGATTCGTCATTGGGAATTGGGCGGTAATCAAGTTATGGCTGTCCGAGGCTTTGCCGGTGCTGCAATTCCATACGGAAATGCGGACAACATTCCTTTTAATCGCTCTTTTTTTGGAGGAGGAGCATACGACAATCGGGCTTGGGAAGTATACCGTCTTGGACCAGGGTCAAGCAATACTGGTAACGAGTTTAATGAAGCGAATTTCAAACTGGCTTTTAATGTGGAATATCGCTTTGACCTCATTGGATCATTCAAAGGAGCCTTGTTTGTCGATGTAGGGAACATTTGGAATATTGCAGATAATATAGATGAAGATGCACGTCTTTTTGATGGATTTCGCGATTTAAACGAATTGGCTGTTGGTACAGGTTTTGGGGTGCGCTACGATTTTGGCTTATTTCTGTTACGGCTAGACATGGGCTTTAAAACACATAATCCTGTACTTCCAAAAGGTTCCCGTTGGAACCTGAATTATCAACTGAAAAATGCCAACCCTACAATTGGTATAAATTATCCTTTTTAAGCCCACTTTTCTTTTTTACTTTTGCGCCAATCAAAATTAACGATTCATGTCGCATTCAATCAAACCAGGTGTTGCAACAGGCAACGAAGTTCAAGAAATATTTGCTTACGCTAAAGAAAAACAATTTGCGCTCCCAGCGGTAAACGTTATCGGGTCAAGTTCTGTTAACGCAGTTCTCGAAACGGCAGCAAAACTAAATGCTCCAGTCATCATTCAGTTTTCTAATGGTGGTGCACAATTCAATGCAGGAAAGGGATTGGCTAATGACAATCATCAGGCAGCTATTGCTGGTGCTGTAGCTGGTGCCAAACACGTGCATGAGATGGCCGAGCTTTACGGAGTTAGTGTTATTTTGCATACTGACCACGCTGCCAAAAAACTCCTCCCTTGGATTGATGGCTTGTTGGATGCCAGTGAAAAACACTTTGCCGAAACAGGAAAGTCACTTTTTAGCTCGCACATGATTGACCTTTCTGAAGAACCTCTTGAAGAGAATATAGGTATTTGTAAAACTTATCTTGAACGCATGGCCAAAATGGACATGACTCTTGAAATCGAATTAGGGGTTACTGGTGGTGAAGAAGATGGCGTTGACAATACAGATATTGACAGTTCTAAGCTCTACACCCAGCCAGAAGAGGTAGCTTATGCCTTTGAGGAGTTATCTAAAGTAAGTCCTCGTTTTACCATTGCAGCTGCTTTTGGGAATGTACACGGCGTATACAAACCAGGAAATGTTAAGCTAACGCCCAAAATTTTGAAAAACTCACAAGAGTATGTTCAAGAAAAATACGGCGTTGCACCAAATACGATTGATTTTGTTTTCCATGGCGGGTCTGGTTCTACCGTTGAGGAAATTCGTGAGGGTATCAGCTATGGTGTTATTAAAATGAATATTGATACCGACATGCAATACGCCTTTATGAGCGGAGTACGCGACTATGTACAAGAAAAAGCTGCCTACCTTCAACAACAGATAGGTAACCCAGAGGGTGATGATATACCCAACAAAAAATTCTACGATCCTAGAGTTTGGTTACGCGAAGGAGAAAAGGCATTTGTCGCTCGTTTGGAACAAGCATTTGAAGATCTAAACAATGTCAACACCCTTTAGTTCCTAAGGTTTTATATATTTGATAAAATTCTTAGCCTATGGCGTGGTTCAGACGTACCGAAAAAGGAATCCAAACCCAAACCAGTGAAAAGAAGGATACACCTCAAGGTTTATGGTACAAGTCTCCTACGGGAAAGATAGTTGACACAGAACAACTGGCCGAAAATTTCTACGTCTCCCCAGAAGATGGTTATCACGTTCGCATTGGGAGTAAAGAATACTTTGAGATTTTGTTTGACGACAATAAATTCAAGGAGCTTGATACTAGTTTAACCGCTAAAGATCCGCTTAAATTTGAGGACACCAAAAAATACACGGATCGTGTTAAGGCAGCGCAGAAAAAAACCAAACTTAAAGATGCCGTCAGGTCTGCCGTGGGGCTTTCTAATGGAAATAAGCTGGTGATTGCCTGTATGGACTTTGGTTTTATCGGAGGTTCTATGGGATCTGTTGTTGGCGAAAAAATCTATCGTGCTGCGGATTATGCCTTAACACATAAGATTCCGTTTGTGATGATTTCCAAATCTGGTGGTGCGCGCATGATGGAAGCTGCCTTATCATTGATGCAAATGGCCAAGACCTCTGCTAAGCTGGCTCAACTAGCCGATGCAAAGATTCCATACGTGTCGCTTTGCACCGATCCCACTACAGGCGGTACAACAGCATCATTTGCGATGCTTGGTGATATCAATATATCGGAACCTGGAGCGCTAATTGGATTTGCTGGTCCTCGAGTTGTAAAAGACACTACGGGTCAAGAGCTACCTGATGGATTCCAAAAAGCAGAGTTTTTACAAGAACACGGGTTTTTGGACTTTATTAGCCACCGAAAAGACCTAAAGCACAAGATCAATCTTTACCTCGATTTAATTTTAAATCGACCTCTTTCGAACCAAGAGTAAATACTACCAATTATATTTCTATATTTGCAGCCCCGAGAAAGACTCGGGAACGCATAAAAATTATTTACAACAATATTGGCATGTCTATAACTAAAGAAACAAAAGCAGAGATCTTCAAAAAGTACGGTACTTCTGAAAAAGACACCGGAAGCACAGAAGGTCAAATTGCTTTATTTACAGAACGTATCAACCACCTAACAGGTCACTTAAAGAGTAATAAAAAAGATTACAACACAGAGCGGTCTTTGGTCATGATGGTTGGTAAACGAAGAAGTCTTCTGGACTATTTAAAGTCAAAAGACATCGAACGTTACCGTTCACTCATTAAAGAGCTCGGTATACGCAAGTAAGCACATAAAAGCATCCGCATCATTCGGTTTTTCATTGGTATCTACGACCACAACACAACACCAGATACTAACTTTAAATTAAAAACGTATGATACCCAATGTACATACATCGACTATTGATTTAGGCGATGGCCGTACCATTACCCTAGAGACAGGAAAGCTTGCCAAGCAAGCTGACGGCTCAGTTGTAGTACGCAGTGGAAACTGTATGCTATTAGCCACTGTTGTGTCGGCGCGCAAAGCGTCCGACGTAGATTTTCTACCCCTAACGGTAGACTACCGCGAAAAGTTTGCCGCTGCTGGACGTTTTCCAGGTGGCTTCTTTAAACGTGAAGCACGACCAAGTAACGAAGAGATTTTGACCATGCGCTTGGTTGACCGAGTCTTACGCCCGCTTTTCCCAAAAGATTATCACGCGGAAACGCAACTCATGATTCAGCTAATGTCTCATGACGAGAATGTGAAGCCTGATGCCTTGGCAGGTCTTGCGGCCTCTACAGTCATCCAGCTTTCCGATATTCCATTTGAATGTCCTATTTCTGAAGTCCGTGTTGGACAAATTGACGGAAGGTTTATTGTTAACCCAAGTAAAGAGCAGCTAAGCGAATCCAATATTGATATCATGATTGGTGCGAGCGAAGACTCCGTAACCATGGTTGAAGGTGAGTTTGACGAAGTTTCAGAAGAAGTCATGGCAGATGCCATTCGCTTTGGTCATGAAGCCATCAAAGTTCAAATTGCCGCACAAGTAGCGTTGGCAAAAGCCGCTGGTGTAAAAGAAACGCGAACCTATGAAGCTGAAGATAGCGATGAAGCGCTAGAGCAAAAAGTTCATGCATTTGCATACCAAAAATGCTATGATATTGCCAAGCTTGGGAGCTCCAAGCAAGAACGTGGCGAGGCTTTCGGTGAAGTGAAAGATGCATTATTGGCTACTTTTTCGGAAGAAGAACTTGATGAAAAAGGCGCCTTGATTGGAAAATACTTCAGCAAAGCGCAAAAAGAAGCCGTTCGCGAATTGGTTCTTAGTGAGGGAGTTCGTCTAGATGGACGAAAAACGACCGATATTAGACCCATTTGGTGTGAGGTAGACTACTTGCCATCAACCCACGGGTCATCTGTATTTACTCGTGGAGAAACCCAAGCCTTAGCTACGGTGACGCTTGGTACTTCTAGAGAAGCAAATGTCATTGATTTGCCCACAGACCAAGGAGAAGAGAATTTTTACTTGCACTACAACTTCCCTCCTTTTTGTACAGGTGAAGCACGTCCTTTGCGTGGAACATCACGTAGAGAAGTAGGTCACGGGAACTTAGCGCAACGCGCACTTAAGAAAGTGATGCCAGACGATTGTCCCTACACGGTACGTGTAGTCTCCGAAGTACTGGAGTCCAACGGCTCATCATCTATGGCTACGGTTTGTGCCGGTACCATGGCCTTGATGGATGCTGGTGTGCAAATTTCAAATCCAGTTTCGGGTATTGCCATGGGACTTATCTCAGATGGAAAGCGTTTTGCTGTACTTTCAGATATCTTGGGTGATGAAGATCACTTGGGGGATATGGACTTTAAAGTTACTGGGACAGCACACGGAATTACGGCTTGTCAGATGGATATCAAAATCAAAGGACTTCCCTATGATATTTTGATTCAGGCACTTAAGCAAGCACGTGATGGACGTATGCATATCTTAGAGAAGCTAAATGAAACAATTAGTGCTCCTGCAGAAGACGTAAAAGAGCATGCGCCCAAAATGGTCATGCGTACCATCCCGAATGAGTTTATCGGAGCGCTTATAGGTCCTGGAGGTAAAGTTATACAAGAGCTTCAGAAGGAAACACAGACCACTATTGTTATCAATGAAGATCCGGTAACAGAAGAGGGTATAGTCGAAATTCTGGGTACGGGTCCAGAGGGAATAGATCGTGTACTTGCGCGTATAGAAGCCCTTACCTTTAAGCCTGAAGTCGGCGAGACTTACGAAGTTCAAGTCATCAAAGTACTTGATTTTGGCGCTGTAGTTGAGTACACAGATGCACCAGGAAACGAAGTGTTGCTGCACGTAAGCGAACTTGCATGGGAGCGCACAGAAAATGTGACCGATGTTGTAAACATGGGTGATGTGTTTGATGTAAAATACTTTGGTGTAGATTCGCGAACAAGAAAAGAAAAGGTTTCTAGAAAGGCTCTTTTAGAAAAACCCGAAGGATACGTCGAGCGTAAGCCGCGTCCCTCTGGTGACCGTCGCAAAGGTGGCGATCGAAATAGAAAGCCAAGACGAGATTAATTCGTTTCGAATAAACATAAAATCCGCCAACATAAACGAGGCGGATTTTTTTTGCTCTTTTTGTAACCTTTAGCAATCACATTGCGTATAACAAATAGCACAAGCATAGTTCAAAGCAATGAGACAGTTAAAAATCACCAAGCAGGTCACCAATAGGGAGACTGCTTCACTAGATAAATATCTTCAAGAAATAGGAAAAGTTGACTTAATCACCGCCGAAATGGAGGTTGAATTGGCGCAACGTATCAAAGCAGGTGATCAAATTGCTTTGGAAAAACTTACAAAAGCGAATCTTCGTTTTGTAGTTTCTGTTGCCAAACAATATCAAAATCAAGGGCTTACACTTCCCGACCTTATCAATGAAGGAAACTTGGGGCTTATCAAAGCAGCCAAGCGTTTTGACGAAACGCGAGGATTTAAATTTATCTCCTATGCCGTATGGTGGATCAGGCAATCGATTTTGCAAGCACTTGCTGAGCAATCGAGAATTGTACGTTTGCCTTTGAACAAAATTGGTTCGATCAATAAGATTAACAAAACCTATGCCTTTTTGGAGCAAGCACACGAACGTGTCCCGTCTGCAGAAGAAATTGCAAAAGAACTCGATATGACTATTTCGGATGTGAAAGAGTCGATGAAAAACTCGGGGCGTCACGTATCGATGGATGCACCTCTTGTTGAAGGTGAGGATTCGAATTTATACGATGTTTTACGTAGTGGAGAATCTCCGAATCCAGATAAGGAGTTAATGCATGAATCGTTGCGTACCGAAATTGAGCGTGCACTTGAAACGCTCACCCCACGGGAAGCAGATGTAGTCCGTTTGTATTTTGGTCTTGGAAATCAACACCCGATGACCCTTGAAGAAATTGGGGAAACTTTTGATTTGACTCGCGAGCGTGTACGTCAAATTAAGGAGAAAGCCATTCGTAGGCTCAAGCATACCTCAAGAAGTAAAATTCTAAAAACATATTTAGGATAGTGGCTAAAGTTAAAATTGCACCGTCGATGTTGGCCTCAGATTTTGCCAATCTGGAGCGCGATATTCAGATGGTTAATGACAGTCAAGCAGATTGGTTCCATTTGGATGTTATGGATGGTGTTTTTGTTCCCAATATTTCCTTTGGAATGCCTGTCATTAAGGCAATGGCGCGCCATACCAAAAAACCCTTGGATGTACATTTGATGATTGTTGAACCAGATCGCTACATCCAAACTTTTGCTGATTTAGGAGCAGATATCCTAAGCGTTCATGCAGAAGCATGTACGCACTTACACCGAACAATTCAAGCCATAAAGGCAGCTGGAATGAAGGCAGGAGTTGCGCTCAACCCACATACACCCGTAGCTGTGCTCGAAGACATCATTTCTGAATTGGATTTGGTTTGTGTGATGAGTGTAAATCCAGGATTTGGAGGACAGAAGTTTATCGAAAATACTTACGAAAAGGTACGGCAACTCACCAAGCTCATCCAACAACACAACGCAAATGTTTTGATTGAAATTGACGGAGGAGTAACCTCAGAAAATGCAGCACAACTCGTTTTGGCAGGGGCGAACGTTTTGGTAGCTGGAAGTTTTGTTTTTTCTTCTCAAAGTCCCAAAGAAACAATTCAAGGACTCCAGGAGTTAGTCAATGGCTAAATAAATTAAATTTTATACTTTTATTGGGTCAAATCTTTAGTATGAAAACCCAATTTTTATCCATTTTTGTTCTTCTCTTTTTGTTTTTTGGCTGTAAAACCAATGTAATTACGGGCAAAAAAACACTCAATTTTTTTGGTGACAATCAGTCGCTTTTCCCAACTTCTTTTCAACAGTACCGCTCATTTTTAGATGAGCACGAGGTTGTTACAGGAACCAAGGATGCTAGCGCAGTTGCCCGAATTGGAAACGATATCGCAAATGCTGCTGCACTTTATTACGCTTATTTGGGAACACCAAATGGTTTGGATAATTATGCTTGGGAATACAATTTGGTAAAGAGCGAACAAGTGAATGCTTGGTGTATGCCAGGAGGTAAAATAGTGTTTTACACAGGAATTATGCCTGTAGCCAAAAATCCAGATGGAATTGCCGCCATTATGGGGCATGAGGTAGCGCATGCACTTGCCGACCACGGGGCACAACGCATGAGTTTAGGTATTGTACAACAAGCTGGAGGCCTGGTCACTGCGCAAGCAACAAAAAAAGAGGATGAACGAAAACGACAGCAAATAATGATGGCCTATGGAATTGGCACTACAGTAGGCGGTATGCTCCCCTTTAGCAGAAAACACGAAACAGAAGCCGATAAAATTGGCTTGACGCTCATGACACTTGCCGGATATAATCCAGAAGAAGCGCCAAAGCTGTGGGAACGAATGAAAGCACAATCCAAAGGAGGCGTACCCGAGTTTTTAATTAGTCATCCCAGCGAAGAACGAAGAATCGCTAACTTGCAAGAGTGGATTCCACAGGCAAAGGCAATAGCTGATGAAATCAAACTAACGCAAAAAAAATAGACAATGAACAAAATAACCCACTTATTACTTATTGCTCTGCTGGCCATTGGCTGTACACAAAAATCAGCATCAGATCAGTTGAATGAACTGATGAATACATATCACGAGGAAAATCTAAAGATGTATCCAATAAGTGCGACCAGTCAAGGAGATGCACGATACAATGATTATTTGCCCAACTTTTTGTCTGATGAATTCATCATGGACCAAAAAGCATTTTATACGCAAACATTAGATAACCTAAATGCAATTGATAAAGAGCAGTTAGACGAAGCTGATAAACTCAGTGCAGAGGTATTGCGCTGGGAATGTGAGACCAGCTTGATGGGAATGGAGTTTCCGAGTGAATTGCTTCCCATAGACCAGATGTGGACTTTACAATTGACCATTGGTCAGATGGCTTCTGGTGCTGGTGCACAGCCCTTTAATACGGTTAAGGATTACGAAAACTGGTTGTCAAGATTGGATGACTATGTAGTTTGGCTCAAAAGTGCCAAAAGCAGAATGGAAGAAGGAATCGAACAGGGTGTTGTACTTCCTAAGTCATTAATTCGCAAAGTAGTTCCCCAGTTGGAAGCCATTACCGAACCCGATTTAGAAAAAAACATCTTCTACAATCCAGCGAAAAATTTTCCTGAAAGCTTTTCTGAAAAGGACAAAAAAAGACTTACTGCGTCTTTTGCTGACAAGGTAAAGAATAAGGTCATTCCAGCTTATCAAGATCTCGCAACATTTATGGACAGCACCTATTTGGCAGCTGGTCGAAACAGTAGCGGATTTGGTGCCTACTCTTTTGGTAAGGAATATTACGATTACGCCATTCGTCTATACACCACAACAGCTATGACAGCTGACGAAATCCACGAGCTTGGGTTGTCTGAAGTAGCCCGATTACGCAGCGAAATGGAAGGTGTCAAAGAAAAAGTAGGCTTTACAGGCGATTTAAATGCCTTTTTTGAGCATGTGCGCACCCGTGCTGCATTGATGCCCTTTGACGATCCGCAGCAAGTAATTGATAACTTTAATGCGATTCACGATAAAATGAAAGCAAAGGTGGATATGCTTTTCGAACTACAACCCAAAACTCCTTTTGAAGTTAGACGAGTTGAGGCCTTTCGTGAGAAGTCAGCCGCGGCACATTACAATCCAGGTTCGTTAGACGGAACCCGTCCTGGCGTATTTTATGTGCCTATTCCGAATGTGAAAGAATACAATATTTTCTCCGATGAGGATTTGTTTTTACATGAAGCCATTCCAGGACATCACTTTCAAATTTCACTACAACAGGAAAACACTGCGCTTCCCGATTTTAGAAAAACACTGTGGTACAGTGCCTATGGAGAAGGTTGGGCGTTGTATTGCGAATCTTTGGGTAAGGAATTAGGTCTTTATGATGACCCTTATCAATACTTTGGAATGCTTAGTGCTGAAATGCACCGTGCCATCCGATTGGTTGTCGACACTGGAATTCACACCAAAGGATGGACACGCGAACAAGCCATTGCATTTTCTTTGGCAAATGAGGCCGAACCGGAATACGCCATAGTCTCTGAAATAGAACGCTATATGGCAAATCCTGGGCAAGCATTGTCCTACAAAATTGGGCAGCTTAAGCTAAGAGAGCTGCGTGCCATGGCAGAGCAAAAACTAGGCGATGCTTTTGACATACGCGCTTTTCACCGTATTGTCTTGGAGTCGGGCTGTATTCCACTTGCGTTGTTGGAAAATAAAATCAACAATTGGATAAATACTGCCAGTCAGTCCTAAACATAAATCCCTACTTTTGTAGCTGAACTTATCATTATGATATTAGTTACTGGAGGATTGGGATATATTGGCTCGCACACAGTAGTGTCGCTTCTAGAAAAAGGCTATGATGTTCTTGTTGTTGATGACCTCTCAAATAGCACTGTAGACGTTTTGGATGGAATAGAAACTGCAAGTGGTATTCGTCCTGTATTTGAAAAACTAGACCTCCAAGACCGTCAGGGTATTGAACATCTTTTTAAGTCATATACTATTGATGGAATTATCCATTTCGCTGCCTATAAAGCTGTTGGCGAAAGTGTTGAAAAGCCCATCGCTTATTACCAAAATAATCTCGGTTCTTTACTGAATTTATTAAGCGAAATAGCACAATCCAACAAATCTATCCCCTTTATTTTTAGTTCTTCATGTACGGTTTATGGAGAAGCTGACGCCTTACCTATTTCTGAAGATGCGCCTATTAAACCCGCTACATCTCCCTATGGAAACACCAAGCAAATTGGTGAGGAAATTATTTTGGATGCAACTCGTGCTAATGCTTCATTTAAGGCAATTGCGTTGCGTTATTTCAATCCGATTGGGGCACACCCGTCAATTGCCATAGGTGAATTACCTATCGGACGACCACAAAACTTAGTTCCGTTTATCACACAAACCGCTGCTGGTCTGTATCCAAAACTCACTGTTTTTGGAAACGACTACCCTACTGTTGACGGTACAAATGTGCGTGATTACATTCATGTGGTCGATTTGGCAGAAGCACATATTGTTGCTCTAGAGCGCATTTTGGACGGTAAAGCAAATGATGCTTATGAGGTGTTTAATTTGGGTACTGGCAAAGGAAGTAGCGTACTTGAAGTCGTAAAAAGCTTTGAGCGTGTCAGTGGACTAAAACTAAACTATGAGCTAGGACCTAGACGCGCAGGTGATGTGGTTGCAGCCTATGCAGATACCACCAAAGCAAGAGAAGTACTGGGTTGGAAAACTAGTCGAAGCTTGGATGAAGCTGTGGCTTCTGCATGGAATTGGGAACAGAAAGTTAGAAATTGAGCTCTTTTTTTAATTAAAATATTAATGAAACGAATTGATAGATTCAATAGTTCCTTTTTTCCAACCAATACCCTTTTTCCATTTCACCGCTTTTACATCTTTAAGGTAATTATCTAATGAGGTCTCTAGCTCAGACGTTAGCTCCTTTAGCTCTTTAGATAGATTGTTCTGTTCATGAAAATCTTGATCTAAATCAAACATGAGAAGTTCGTCATTGTTTCTGAATTTAATCAACTTGTAACGACCACGAATGAGCGCAGAGTGTGCGCGGTTAATCGCAATACGATTGGCATAAGGCACATGAAAAATGAATCCATCAAATGGTCGGCTAACGCTACCCTCGCCTGATGAAAATAAAATATCTCTGAAGCTACCGCCCTCAAAACTACTATGAAGCTTAAATTTTGGGTTGATCAAATCAATAACAGTAGGTAAGATATCATATCCAATTACAGGAACTGAACTTTCGCTTCCAGCTCTGATATTGGGGCCAGAAACAATAAATGGCACTCGTATTCCACCCTCCATAGCATCCCATTTGCCTCTACTCAATGGTGCATTCATGCTCTCTTTATATCTTGGTCTTGCTGGAATACTCGGGATTGAGCCATTGTCCGATGTGTAAATAATGTAGGTATTATCCAAAGCCCTAAGTTCAATCAATTTATCCAAAATTAAACCTAGACTTTCGTCAAGATTTTCACTCATGGCTGCAAAACCAGCATCATCATAATACTTTATCTTTTCCTTATTTTCGTATTTGTTTACAGTCTCCCTTTTAGCCATGATGTTGGTGTGCACTGCAAAATGAGACAGTTGTAAGAAAAAAGGGTTGTTGGAGTTAAGCTGTTCTTCAATAAACTTGGTAGCTTTATTCGTTAAGCTAAATATTTTTTTTGGGTCTTCGTCATGCTTTACTTTCCATTGGGTTTTGTCGGTTACAAAAAAACCATCCTTATTTCTGTTATTTCCATCATCAATATCATACCCAATAAAATCTGGATCTGCATCAATACCCCATTTACCAAAATGTGCTGTGGTGTAGGTGCTATCAGCAGCTTTTATCATTTTAGGAAGGGTAAAGTCGGTTTTGTGATTGATGTGATTTGTACTCATGGCCACGCGAATCATATTAAGCTTCGCAGGGCTTTGGCCAAATTGTATACTGTATCGTGAAGGAGAGCAAACTGGAGCTGCGGCATATCCCCTGGAGAACCGCATCCCTGAACTGGCGAGACGCTCCAAGTTTGGTGTTTCAATAAATTTGCTTTTAGAGTTAGAAATAGCATCAGACATCTGGACAGAAGTTCCAGACCATCCTTGGTCGTCGACAAGAATTAAAATAATATTCGGCTTGGGCTTTGTTCTTACATCTAATGTTTTGCATGAAAAAGCAAAAAGAATAAAACAAATCGATACTCCTATACGAATCATGTGTTGTTTTGTGAGTTGATACAAAGTAAAACTGAATTTTAACAATGGACTATAACATTAAGGTTAGGTTTTATAAATATCATGTTTTTTAAGTTTAACGATAAAAAAACTAAGATGACGCATATTCAAAACACAAACGACCTATCTAGATTAATGAGTTTGCTCTAAGAGACTGGAATGTACGTGATTCGAAACTAATTTAAGTCTAGTTGACTCATCGTTACTTGCGTATTGTCCAGGTGCTGTTTTATTTCTTTGATAAGCCTTTTTTTGATTTTAGGATACTTGGTTACCACATTTAGTTTTTCGTAAGGATCTTCACGCAAATCAAAAAGTGCTGCATTCTTGTCTATAATTTGCATTCCACTGTTGCTTATTTCAATTTGCTTTAAATGAAGTTTAAAGTCACCTTTTCGAATCGCAATAAGCTCATTCTTTAGGTAGTAATAAACTTTATCACGTTTGCTCGACTGCTGGAAAAATAGTGTAGGACTTAGATCATAGCCGTCTATTGTACGCTTACCTGCGCCAATTATTGAACTAATGGTTGTATAAATATCCAATCCGCTTCCTAACTGATCGATAGTAGCTGGTTTAATCTTCCCTTTCCAGTAAAAAATTGTGGGGATACGATAACCGCCCTCAAAAGCAGTTGCTTTGCTCCCACGGAGTCCAGCCGTGGCACCACCATGAGTGTCAAACATTAACCATGGTCCATTATCAGAGGTAAAAATGATTAAGGTATTCTTTAGTTTATTTACACGCTTTAGTGCTTTTAGCAATTGACCGACACTCCAATCGATTTCTTCAATCACATCTCCGTAAATGCCTCCTCGACTTTTTCCTGCAAAACGTTCAGATCGAAAAAGAGGGATATGTGGCATACTGTGTGCCAAATACAAGAAAAATGGTTGCGAATCAGTACGCTCGATAATCGCTATAGCTTCTTCAGTGTAGCGCTTTGTCAAGGTGTTTTGATTTACGGGTTGCTCTATACGTATTTCGTTGCGCATTAGCGGTACATTGTAATTTTTATAGTCTAGAAAACCGTTTATACCTTGCTGATAATCCTGAACATAAACCTGCCAATTTTTCCAGCGCTTGGGAACACGCTGCATATCGTTGCTGTAAGGTATTCCATAATATGAATCAAATCCATGACTGGTAGGTAAAAATTCTGGGAGATGCCCCAAATGCCATTTCCCAACCATAGCAGTACTATACCCTGCACCTTTTAAGAGTTTGGCAAGGGTTTGCTCCTTTTGAGGAAGTCCGCCCAAAGAAAAAGGAAATAGCACTCCGTTTCTTTTGCCGTACATTCCTGTACGTATGGGTAATTTGCCCGTTAGCAACCCTGCCCTACTTGGCGTACATACGCTAGCTGGTGCATAAAACTGTGTCCAACGCTGACCGCCTTTGGCTAGTTTGTCCAAAGCAGGTGTTTGATGCTTAATGGGTGCATAGCTACCTAAATCGCCATAACCCATGTCATCACAATTGATTAGGATAATATTTGGCTTTTCGACATTTAGTTGACCGAAAAGAAGCTGAAAGGAAGCAGAAAGAAAAATGAATACAATAAAGTGACGTAACATTTTTTCTATTGATTTACAGAGTAATCGATAATTTCTTGCTCTGAGCGTTCTCCAAGATCATTTGTTTCACTAATCCATTGATCCAGAACTGCGTTAAACTGAAGGAGTCGGTCCCGATGCGCTGCATCCATTGCCAAATTGCTAAGCTCGTAGGGATCCTGAAGTAAATCGTAAAATTCGTATTGGGGCTTAGGCGCATCAAACCAACGCTGGACATGCTTAGATAATACTCCTTGCTGCTCCAGTTCCAAAAGTCGGCGCATCATCGGCATTTGTTTTCTATAGTTAACATCTAGCGCGTGGGGTTGATCTGGATTGTAATTTTTAATGAATTTGTAGCGTTTTGTTTTCACTGAGCGGATGCGATCTACTTGGCCGTCAAATCTGTCTGAGGCAGTAACTAAATGCGCTCTGGGCTTGGTTGATTTGTTCAACATGGGGAGCCCCTGGATATGTTCGGGGACATCAAGCTGTGCCAAATCTAAAACAGTAGGTGCTAAATCGATAAAACTCCACAAGTCGTTATTACGGGTTTTAGCAGCTGCATTTTTCGGCATTTTTATCATCATCGGAACTTTGGTTCCCGTATCATAAATGGCCCGCTTATGACGGGGAAATGGCCCGCCGTGATCGCTGTAAAAAAAGATGTACGCATCATCGTAAAGTCCTTGTTCCTTTAATTCATCGATAATGGCACCCAACTCCCTGTCCATACGGACAAGGTTGCTGTAATTTACAGCCATGTCTTTTCGAACAACAGCATCGTTAGGAAAATAAGGAGGTACGTTGACTGCATCTGGAGCAACAAATAACTCGTTGTCTTGCTGCTCCCAAATTTTGGATTCATGTGTTATTTGAAAATTAAACACTGCAAAAAATGGCTGTCCTGGAGCGCGATTGCGCCAATGAATATTCTGCTTTTCTGCTCCTTGACAATACCTACAAGTTTGGTCCCAAGTTTCCTGAGGAACTTTAAAATTATAGTCCTGTTTGTTGCTGTTGGTACAATAGTAGCCCGCTTCGCGTAAATAAATAGTGAATGGCTTTATGTAATCGGGAAATTTTGGTGAATAACTAGGGATTCCAAGTTGTGGTTGGTTGGTTGTTCTGCCTTCGTTAAAGGTGCGCATATTATGGGTGCCAAGCGTTGTAGGATACATGCCCGTAATAATAGCACTTCGTGCTGGAGAACATACAGGTGTCGTTGCATGCATGTTTTCGTAAACAACACTGTCTTCTGCCAAGGCTTTTAGGTTGGGTAGTGAAGCGGTGTCGTCACCATACATGGGAAAAAATCCTGGAGATTGGTCTTCACAAACCAACCAAATAATGTTGGGCTGGTTTTGTGCCGACAAAAAGTTGAGCACAAAAAGAAGCTGACCAACTAATAGCGTTTTAGTAAATAAATTTTTCTGACAGTTCATCTGAGTCCTTGTATTTTTTGCGCACATCTTTGAGCTTTATTTTCATTTTTTTGATGAGTTCTTGATAAGCTGGATCATGATAAACATTATTTAATTCCTTAGGATCTGCTTTTCTATCGAAAAACTCCCATTCGTCTATGTCATAGTAGTAATGTACTAGTTTGTACTCCTTAGAAACGATGCCGTAGTGTCGTTTTACCATATGAACAGACGGGTATTCGTAATAATGGTAATATACAACATCTCGTGTCCATGCAGCTGTATTTTCTTCCAAGAGTGGCATTAGACTTTCGCCTTGCATGTCGTCTGGAGCGCTGATTCCTGCCACCTCAAGAAAAGTTTGGGCAAAATCTAGATTTTGTACCATTTCATCACTCGTAATTCCGGCTGTGATTTTATTTGGCCATCGAATTAACAGTGGTGTTTTAAACGATTCGTTGTAAATAAATCGCTTGTCGTACCATCCGTGTTCGCCTAAATAAAATCCTTGATCGGAAGTGTATACAACTAGCGTATTGTCGCGTAAATTATTTTCGTCCAAGTAATCCAAAACACGACCCACATTGTCGTCGACAGATGAAATAGTTGCCAAGTAGTCCTGCATATAACGTTGGTATTTCCAGCGCGTTTTTGCTTTGTCGTCCATGGTGGCCCAATTGGCTTTGAAGTCAGCACTGATTTTATCCAAGGTTTTGGCATATTGCTTTTTCTGGCTTGGGTTAGCTCTGTTAAATGGCCTATTAAAGGTTACAGCGCGCGCTTTGCGTACGCCTCTATCTTCACCCGTATATGTAATGTCCGAAACCAAGTCGCCCATTGCTTTAATTGTTTCTGGATAAACCTTGTTGTCTTGCATTAGATGCATGTGCTTTAAAATGTTCATCTCGGCACTGACTGCCGCAGATGATCTATTGCTGTAGTCATCAAACAAAGTTTCGGGTTCGGGAAATTCCTTTCCATAAAACTCCGCAAACTTTTCTGGGCTGGGCCACCAAGCCCTATGAGGAGCCTTGTGAAGGTACATCATCATAAAGGGTTTGGTCTCGTCCCTTTTTTCTTCAAGCCAATTAATGGTTAGATCAGTAATAATGTCCGTGACATATCCCGTGATAATGGTATCTTTTTCTTTACCAATAAACTTAGGATTTATGTAATGCCCCTGCCCGGGAAGGATAAGAAAATCATCAAATCCCTTCGGGTTATTTCCAAAGTGAAGCTTACCAAACATAGCTGTTTGGTATCCTGCTTTTTGAAACAACTGAGGGAACGTTACTTGTGCGGTGTCAAAGGGAAAGATATTATCGACTTTGCCGTTGATATGACTGAACTTACCTGTCAGAATGGTTGCTCTAGATGGAGCACAAATCGAGTTTGTCACACTCGCATTAGAGAAGAGCATCCCCTCTTCTGCTATCCTATCTATATGTGGTGTTTCGAGTAGTTTGTTGTCGTATGCGCTAATGGCTTGATAGGCATGATCGTCAGACATAATGAAAAGGATGTTTGGTCGATCTTGCTGGGCTGTTAGTGACGAATTCATCAGTAGAAAAGCTAATACTTGAAAGAAATACCTCATGTTAAAAAATTGTTTTTTGTTTTAAATTATTACTAAGACTATCCATGACAGCTTTAAAAGCTTCTAAATGAGATAAATTTTTCATTTGTAAGGGGTCTTCTTCGATATCGAACAACATTCGTCCGATAATATTCCCGTTTTCTCTATACTTCCATTCTGAATAGAAGTATTTATCAGAGACGTACAAATCCCCGTTGGTATACCTTGAATAGGTATTTGATTTGGTAATTAAAGCTGGGGTGATGAGATTTTCAACCAAGGATCTTCCCTCTAACTGTTGCGGTTTTTCAATTCCCAGAACATCGCAAATAGTTGGGTACAAATCGATATGCTCAACAAATGAATTCGACGCACCAACAGCAGATAAACCGGGAACGCGAATCATCAGCGGTACATGGTTTTCGACTTTAAATAAATTATGCTTCGACCACCTATTGTGCTCCATCAGGCTAAAGCCGTGATCACTCGTAAAAATGACCATGGTATCTTCACTTAATCCCAAATCATCCAAAGCTTGTAGCACTTTTCCTATTTGAGCATCTACATAGCTAACACACGCATAGTAACCGTGTATAAGTTCTTTAGCCATTGCTGTATCCATGGTGAAATCAACCGCCGACAAACGTTGTCCCGTTTCTCCCTCGGCACGAATACCTTTGTATTTGACCAATTCGTACCATCTGCCAGCTTGCTCGAAAGTTTTTTCTGGAAACTTGTTATTTACGGGAAGCTTAATATCGTCACGATTGTAATATTCCCAATATTTGGTAGGTGCGTTAAAGGGCAAATGCGGCTTTAAAAAACCTGTCGCCAAGAAAAATGGCTTTCCTGATTGTTTTAGTTTTTTTAAGTCCTCTATGGTTTTATTGGCAATTTTTCCATCCTTGTACATATCATCGGAAACAGCTGCCTTTTCAACAGGGGGATGGTTGTTTTCATGCGGCAGTTTGTTTGCTGCTATATTTTCGGGCAAAAGGTAATCTTTTGTTGATACTGAATTTGGTCGCCAAACCTCATCCCAAGTTTCTTCTTTATCGTCTCTATGATGGGAAACCTTACCGTTACTAATGGTCGTATAGCCGTTGGACTGAAGTAGTTCAGATAGAGTTATGGCGTCTGGATAATCATCATCAATACGTGTTTTGTAATTTTTATAGTAGTCACGCGTGGGTCTTATTCCAGTTAGTATAGATGCTCGAGATGCGCCGCAGGTAGGGATGTTGACAAATGAATTGTTGAATTGTACTGCACGCCTAGATAAGGCCGTAATATTAGGTGCAACTACTTGTGAGTTCCCGTAGGTTGGCAATGCGGTACGCAAATCGTCTACAATAATAAATAAAACATTCTTGGGTGTATCCTCCTGGGCTGCTAGCTGCAATCCAACAAGCATGACAAAAACTGAAAATATACGTTTAGTTCTCATTCAAAAATATGTTTTGTGTTAAGTTTATTGTCGTTTTCTTCAAGTTATTAGAAGCAGATGAGCTACCCGTATATATGATGAAATCCCCTTTTTCTGCTAGATATTTCATATCAATGTTATAATAGGCAAATGCCTCGGCAGTTAATGAAAACGTTACTTTTTTTGACTCTCCTGGCTGAAGGTAGATTTTGTCATAAGCTTTTAATTCCAGTACAGGTCTTGTAACAGTGCTGAATTTGTCCCTTACATACAGCTGTACGGTTTCAGCACCTGCCATATTACCCGTATTTGTAACAGTTGTCTCAACTTCTATTGAACCTTTTCCATTCCATTTACTTTTGGATGGTTTAGGAGCCGATATTGAAAAAGTCGTGTAGCTTAAACCGTGACCAAAGTGATATAGCGGTTTTGTTTTCTCAAAAGCATACTTGTGTATATAATTCGTGGGTTTGTGGTTATAGACCATTGTAAGCTGACCTACTGACCTTGCCGTAGTAATGGGCATTTTTCCGCTTGGATTAACCATTCCAAAAACTATTTTCCCTAGTGATTTCCCACCCATACTTCCAGGCTCCCATGCATGAATGATGGATTTAATGTTATCCTCTATCCATGGCTCGCTGATGGGTTTTCCACTTACATAAACCACAGTAATGTTTTTATTTTTTTCATAAATGGCTTTCACTAAATCAAGTTGTTTCCCGGGTAGACCCAAAAAACTTCTAGCTTTATTTTCCCCTGCTGTCTTTTCAAAGCTTTTGCCGCCTTCCCAAGTATATCTTAACGAGTTATCGCCAACAACAACAAATACGTGGTCGTAATTTATAGACATTTCAGAAGTGGCTTTGATTTTCGAATCTCGAATATTTCTAATCTTGATACCTGAATTGTAATAGTCTACTTTATGATTATAATTTTCTCCTATTTCCTGTATACCTTCAAAAATAGTCACCACGTTTTCTGCAGGCTGCTCAAAATGCCAATCACCCAAAGTAGTATTGTTATGTGCATTAGGCCCCGTAACCAATATCCGTTTTGCGTTTGAATTATTGATTGGAAGTAAGTCGTTATTTTTTAAAAGTGTAATTGAATTATCAGCTATTTCTTCTGCTTTATCCAAGTGCGTTTTAATAAAAACATTTTCGTCTATTTTGGAGGTGTCAACAAATCGGTTTTCAAATAAGCCAAGCTGAAATTTTGCATATAATATTTTTGAGCAAGCTTCATCGACTCTATCGATTGGTAATTTTTTTTCAATAACTAAAGCAACAATAAAATCATAAAATTCAGGGCCATGCATATTCATATCCATACCCGCAGCTACTGAAAACAATGATGCCTCTTTGTAATTTCTAGCCACCTTATGATACGACCATATTCGTTTAACATCATACCAGTCACTTACATAAAATCCACCAAAGCCCCACTTATCTCTAAACAAATCTGTCATAAGACCCTTGTGCATATGACAAGGAATTCCATTAAGTTCGTTGTGCGCTGTCATTATGGAATAGACACCTGCATCTATTGCCTTTTTGTAGGGTGGTAAATGAATTTCATATAATGTTCTTTCAGAAACATCCATTGGAGAAATGTTTAGTCCATTTAGTGGTTCAGCCCCAGCAATCATGTGCTTAGCACAAGCAATTACATTATTTGGCTTACTAAAGTCATCTCCTTGAAAACCATTAATCATGGCTTTACCCATTTCTCCTACCATAAAAGGATCTTCTCCAAAAGTTTCACCAACACGACCCCATCGTGGGTCACGTGCCACATCAATATTTGGCATAAAAGTCCATTGGGAACCAGTTGCTCTCATTTCCCTAGCGCTTTGCTTAGCTACATCATAGGCAAAATCATTATTGAACGTTGCAGCGATTGATATCGGTGATGGATAAACCGTTGTCCCGCTTACCATAGCATTTCCGTGAATGGCATCAATGCCAATTATAAGTGGAATTTTTAATCTAGATTTTAAGGTAAAATCTTGTAAATAGTTTACCTCCTTGGGCTCTAGAACATGAAGAAAAGAGCCGATTTTTCCATCGATAATTTCTTGTATTATTTCACTTTCAGACAAACCATACATCGCAAAAGCATCTTTATTCAGCTTAGATACATCGCCAGAAGCTTTTTTATTTCTCTTTTGTTTTTTTAAATACGCTAATCCAACATATTGACACATTTGACCTACTTTTTCTTCCAAGGTCATGCGTGACATCAAATCAGCCACGCGGCTATCAACATCAGCACTAGAGTTTAAATATATTGGGCTATTGTTTTGTCCTAAAACAACAGAACTTATTAATAAAACGAACAGTTTTAATTTCATAATTACTTTAATATCAATTTACTATCAGGTTTAATAATGGCCTCTCTAAGGGAAAAGTACGCTGGTTTTGGGTTACTGTTTTTATCAAATATGAATCGAAATTTATCATGATGCCTACCCGTATTTTTATCAATCATTCCCCAAGTATTAAAAGTCACTACACCACTTTTTCTTTTTGATAATAAAACTTTTAAAATATTTGAATATGCTGATGCTTGATCTTGTAGTGCTTCTAAATTAAAACTTGAATCCATTATTTGGTAATCAATTTCTGTGACGTGAAAGTCTAAATTATTTTGATGTGCCCAGTCAATAAGCTTGTCGAAATAATCCAATTGTTGTTTGTCTAGAGCGAGTGGTTTATTGCTTCTCAAGTGTGCCTGCCAACCTAAGCCGTCAACCCGATATCCTTGATCCCTTAGGTATAAAATGGTCTTTTTTACCTTTTCCCACATTTTGGGCTCCATACCTCCATGCTGATTAAACACCAAACTAATGTTTGGTGCATATTTGTTTGCAATCTCAAATGCTTTTGTGATGTATAGCGGCACATCGTTTCCATCTCTTCCAATTTGTTCCCAAGGATTTTCCCATAAGGTTACACCCGGTTTTTCTTCAAACCACTTTCCCTCGGGAGTAATGGTCTCATTAACCACATCCATCCACTTGACAGAAAGCTCTTTGTTCATGCGTTTGCAAAGCGCAGTAAAGTACTCCACCATATTCTTTTCTAATTCTTCTTTGGTTCGGTTATCCGCCTTTGCCCAATGCGACGCTTGCGGGCTTATCGGTCCATGAATGCGTAATGTGATTTTGTGCTTGTCCGCAAAATCGAGGTAATCATCAATAAGCTTCCAGTCCCAAACACCAGGCTTGGGGTGAATTCGTGCCTGTTTAGCACAATTTTCAGGCGTCGAATAGGTAAACTCGTCTAAGAATATTTTGGAAACCCTGGTGTTGAGTTGTCGGTGGTTAAGCGTTGCGCCCACATAAACCTGATTAAGGTCATAACCGTTATTGGCTAATAAATCTTTAATCCCACCACTGGCCTTTTTAACTTGTGGCTTTGGTTGAGGCTTCGTTACCACAGTTGGCGATAAGAAGGCTAAGGCTTTCTTTTTAAGCTCGTCATAAATTGATGCATAGCCTTTTAACCCAATATGATTTTTTGTTTCCAAAGGGTCGGTGCTGTAGTCAAACAGCTCTTCTTGTAAAATATCACCCTCCGTAATTTTTTGACCTATTTTGGACTTGTCTATCCAAAGTGTGTAGCGAAGAGCAGCGGTTCTAAAACTATATCCCATCTTGTTGTTTCTGGGGTATTGGCTAACAGCAAATTCTTTTACGGACTGGTTCCTGCCTAGCATAAGCGGCATCAGAGAAACCCCATCAATATCAGAGGGCTGAGGAAGATTTGCCATCTCGCTAAGCGTAGGAAATACATCCACAAATTCGGTTGGTGACATAACCTTTTGAGCCGATTTTGTGTTTGGATTATAGATAATCAGTGGCGATCGAGTAGCTTGCTCAAAGTTTGAGTGTTTGTTCCACATGCGGTGGTCACCAAGGTGGTATCCATGATCACCCCAAACGACAATTATCGTATTGTTCAGCAGACCTTTTTTGTGAAGTTTACTTACAATTTTGCCAATTTGAAAGTCAATGAATGAAACACACGCATAATATCCGTGTATAAGTTCCCTTTGAAAATCCTCGTCTAGATTTAGCTGATTGTTTGCGTCTTTGGTATAATTACGCCCCGTTTCAACATAAGATTGTAATTCTCCTGAGACGTGATAAGCAAGACCTCTGGTATTGGCAGCACGCTGTTGAAAGCTGGCGAGTGGCAAATTATCGCGTTGGTACAAATCCCAATATTTTTGAGGAGCTGAAAAAGGCAAATGAGGACGTTTAAAGCCTACAGCTAAAAAAAATGGTTTGGTATCCTGGGTGAGTTCGTCAATCATATTTACAGCTTCGGCGGCGATAGCTCCGTCGGTATAAGCTTCATCTGGAGCAGGGCTAGACGAAACAGGCGGCTTGTACTTCCCCTTAAGTGCATTATTTATATTGCCCCTTTTTATATTGCCTTTAGTTACATAGGCATCAATTTTTGCCTTAATTTCTTTGTTTTGATAAAAACCCATGGCTGGTGGACCCCATTCATTTGGATAAGACAAGCGATAAGACCGCTTAAATGGGAATGACCAAGATGGTTTGTCTGATTGATTATCTACACCCCTTGGATCGAATATTTTTCCAATGCCGGCTGTAGTATATCCATTTTCTTTAAAAAATTGCGGAAGCGTAACCACATCTGGATTTTTGTCGCGCATTTTGGTTTTCAGGTCATAAACTTGGGTCTTGTCGGGGCGTAATCCAGTAAGCAGACTTATGCGAGAAGGGCTACAAATAGCTTGTTGTGTGTGGTTGTTGAGAAACACACTAGATTTTCTCGCCAAAAAATCTAGGTTAGGCGTAATGGCGACCTCATCGCCAAAGCTGCGAATAGTCGGTTTTAGGTCGTCTACAGCAATAAAAACCACATTAGGTGCTTGTTGACTTTGAATAAAAAAGATGGCAAAAAAGAAACAAAGAAAATGGGAAAATTTATTATTCATTGGGGTTACAAGTTAGAAACGCATTGTGGCTAATTTTTGACTATTTTTCTCACGTAAAGAACACCATTTTCAGAAAATATTTTTATAAAATATATTCCATTTTCTAAAATAGAAAGGTCATAAGCTTCTCTTTCTTTGTTCCAAAACAAAACTATTCTACCCTTAATATCAACAAGTTTAATTTTTGCAATAGGAAAAGAACTGTCAATTAAAACAAAATCATTGGTTGGGTTTGGGTACACTTGAAAAGATTGCTTTTGTTTTATGAGGCTTAAAGTTTGCCCAGAAGTAGAAAAATCGTCAAAATAATATGTGCCAACTGCGGCACCACAGATAAGTTGAAGCTGAATAGAGCTAGTCCCGGGCGGAACATCGAAAGTAAACTCATAAGGGTTGTCTGAATAATTAGTGCCTAATGTGAAAAGTGAAGAGGCAGAAAAATTATTCGCACCATTACCATTGGTTATATATTTGATACGAAGCTTAAATTGCAAACCTGAAACTGACCCTTTTCCATGGACACCAAACTTGAGTTGCATATTGTCCAAGCTACCATCATTAGCTATTGTTTGATTGGCAAGTATTGCACTGTTTAGATTACCCACTTGATTGACAACAACTTTGGCTCCATGAGAACCAGTGCGAGTAGCAAATCCTGCATCTTCAAAAGTAGCCTGAATGTTGTTGCCTACTTCGGAAAATGACCAATTTGTTGAGTATCCGCATTCAAAATCAATGTTTTTTAAGATTTCTGTATCGTTACACGCTCGTGCAGAAAACGGATTTAACAAGGCGTCTTTAACATTTTCTACCCATAAATCGGTTTCAATGATTGTACTTTGCGTGGTTTGTTTGGGCGAAAAACTAACGATATTAAATGCATCAAAATCATAAATAGTCAAACCTGAATCTTTTCTAAGATGTATCGTTTTTGAAGATTTACCTCCAGCATCCCAAACCGAGAAGGCAAAACCACGATCTATGGCGGCATTAGCTACATATCCGTGATAATCTGCTCTAGAATTTGGATCAGGCCCACCATCTGCATAGCCTGTACCATTTGGTGAATTGTTAGCCGTAACAAGGTGTAAATCTCCAGTTTGGTAGCTATAACCATAAGCGTTGTCTGCGCCAAACTCTCCCAGCAATACAGCTGCTGCTGGGCTAAAGCCATTTGCCCAATTGAGCACTTCATCAAACTCATTATCGACAGCTGTTTTATCCGCGTTGGATCCCCAGCTATTCACATTATACCTGTAGTCACTTGACTTAGTAAAACTAAATGGCCGATAATAATGAAAAGTGGCTATCAAATAATCATCACTGTTTATTATTTGGGGGTCAATTGTTGTGATTGCCTCGTAACTTGTTTTTGTACCCCCAGTAATAATCACTTTTCTTGTCCCATTATTTCCTCCCGAACTTCTAATAATAGAAATAGCCTCGGTATTTAATACATTCATTTCTGTCTGGGAAATATGAAAATACGGCTCATTAATGATTTCAAAAATTAGGTCATCACTGTAATTTTTAAATCGATCTGCAATTTGTTCCCAAATGGAATAAAATTTAGCTAAATCGGCAGCTCTTTTAGCAGAAGAGGGACGTGGGTTTTCAGGGTTAGATGAATCAAATGTGTAAATAAATTCAGATTTGAGTGTAGCACCATGAAAGTCAAGGATAATCACCAAGTTTTGATTTAGCCCCCAACCAATTACTTGCTCTAAGCGGTCTAAATAAGTAGACGATACTGTAAAATCAGCTCTAGTTCCTGTAAATGAAGTATTGGCACTTATCGAGTACTGTGAAGTATTGCCCGAGGTCCTATCGCCAAAAAAATCAATCGGGATTCTTACATTTTTAAAACCCGCCTGGGCAACATCAATAAAATACTGCTCTGTAGCCGCTCCAGACCAATTCCCTTCTACAGGTGCGCTCAACACATTTCCTAAGTTTATCCCTCGTCCCATTTTATCAACGAGCTGTTGCGGGGTCTGTTGGGCGCTTAAAAAACCTGCTACTAAAATAAGTAGCAGGTTTCTTGCTTTAATTATTGAATATGCAAAACGCCTATTTCTTGTCAGCATTTTTTCGTGCATCATTACTCAGAGTCATCATTTTACGTGCCTGTTTTGGTCCAAACTTATCCGCAAGTTTTTGCTGCGCATTTTTGTATTCTGCTTTATACACAGCTTGTTTGTCTTCTCTTACGGTGAGGTTTTCTTCCTTGATTCGAGCATTTGAGTTGTAGACTCTAGCAAGCATCACATCGTAAACAAATCCTTGATCTGCTTCATTAAGATCCATTTGCTCCGCTATATAGGTTGAGAACATAGCTGCTCGATTCATTTGAAACTTGGTGTAGTCTTGTGCTTGAGCACAAAAAGAAAAGACAAATGATGCAATAAAAAAGTTGATTTTTCTCATGATAATTTTTTAATCCCCAAGACCTATTTAAAGCCTTGGGTGATTCTTGATTTAATTATTTTTTTATAAACTTGATGGCTTTAGCCTCATTGATTTGAACAAAATAAAGGCCCGCTTTTAACTCGCCAATATTTAACAGCTCTCCATTTTTCTGAACAGAAAAGGATTTAACGCGTTGACCAGCGATATTAAATAAGCCAACATTTGCAGCTTTATCAATACCATCAATCTTAATAAACTGCTCTGCCGGATTAGGATAAATTGTTATCGAGTTAGCTTCTTGATTTTCAATAGACATCGTATTGCTATCCCATTCGGTCCAAGAAAAATTGAAATCATCCAAATAAAAGTCTGTAGCAGCAGTATTCATCTGAACCACAGGGACGTGCTGCCATTGGGTCTTGCCAGTTATAGAAACACGATCTATGATGTGTGAAACTGTAAAAGTTGTCCACTCATTTGCATTTAAAGTTGTTAATTCTCCAAATTTATTAATCCCAGCAATTTTATAATTTACATTAATTTGAGCGTCCTGAATATTTGCCCTAACCTTCATTGAAAAGGTGTATTTTATTTCTGGATATGTAGTATTATCTGAACTGCCACCAACGGTTGGTAGCTCTGGAGTGGCAAATCTAATTTCTTGAGTGCCGTTTTCTTTAGGCTGGAGAGCTGCTTTTTTATCAGAAGATGTAAGGGAATTAGTTGTTACTTTTAGAGATCTTCTACCGCTAGCTGCGTGCTCTTCTGAATATCCGATTGAAGATACCTGGTTTGTGCCACCAAAATTTTGAGAAGCCCATAAAGTAGCATCTAACCCAGTAGCAGGAACATCAACTTCAACTGGAGTACCTCTAAAAATATCATAATATGAAAGTTCCATGTCGGTGTCTCGTTGACTCATAGATACCTTTAAGTCATCAATATAGAAGGTCTGACCTGCCATCGCATCACCTGTAAATACAATCTGGAACATGACTTTTTTGCCTGCTGGTATATCAGACCTATTAAAACTAACTTTGTGCCAGTCTGTGTCATTAAACGTCATGAGGTTAGTTTTTACATATATACCACCCTCAGCAACATATCGAGCTTGAATTTTTTGACCTACGGCATCAGATTTTGCCCAAAATGAAAACTCATAGTTTCCAAGGTCTCCACCACCAAGAACTTGATTCCCAGCTGTAGGCTTAAATACGGCTGCTTGAGTTCCAGTAAGGCCAGTTGCAGTTACAAGTTTCACGGATTTTGTTGAACCAGTATAAGGGTTGACAACTGTGGTTTCTTCAGTGGCTGTAAGATTACCGCCATTTGTATTAAAGAACTGAGTGAAATCAGTTTCGAAGTCTCCAAGGGGATAAAAGTTATCTGTACTTGTATTTTGTGAAAAACCTACACAAGTTACTAAGATCGTTAAAAAGTATAATTGTTTCATGTAATTGATTGTTATTGATTGTTTTTTGTTTTAATATTCTTCTGCAGGGAATGCCATTGAAACCTCTACGAGGAAATTTCTCAATAGCCATTGTCC
>JAHEKR010000029.1 GCA_024638225.1 Flavobacteriaceae bacterium | reverse complement strand
GTTTTTAAGCTGGGTGGGGTATAGTCAACTAAATATTTTGGCTTGAGTTCTACAGCTCGAATCCGATCTGTATTCTTTTTTAGGTTTACATCATCGTTACACCCGCCATCTAAATATTCAAAAGCAAACTTTGGAATTTTACATTGTGCACGTGCTCTAAGATCTGGCACCGATGGGTATTTATAATTTAGTTCACTTTTCATGTGTTGTTATTTAAGTCATAAATTTTATCCATCAAAACCCATTTTTGTCCTGACTGAGCATGTGGCAGTGCTTGTTGAAATTTCCACATTAATGCTTCCCATTCTTGAACTTTTGGATTATCCGCATCCATATTTGCTTTTTTTTCAAAAGAAAATGTATCATCGACCTCTAAAATCATAAAGAGTCGATTTGCTGTACTGTATATTTGGGCACCGTGAATTCCCGAACTGCGAATACTCTCGTTAATTTCGGGCCAGACATGCTGATGATACTTAATGTATTCAGCTATTTTTTTTGGATCATCCTTTAGGTCCAAGGCTAGGCAATATTTTTTCAATGTTACTGCCATTATTCTTTGCTTAATGCTCTATCCAAATGCGTGTAACCACCATCAACATAGACCAACTGACCCGTTGTGTGACTCGATCGGGACGAAAGTAAAAAAGCAACTGTATTGGCGATTTCAGCAGCAGTAGTCATGCGTTGCTCTAACGGGATTTTTTGTGTTATGGATTTCAACTTTTCCTTTGGATTGTCAAAAGTGTTAATCCATTTTTCATAAAGAGGTGTGTAACACTCCGCTACAATCACCGAATTCACACGTATGGAATAGGGAAGGAGTTCGATTGCCCATTCGCGCGTAAGTGCATTTCTGCCGCCGTTGGCTGCCGCATAGCCAGAAGTTCCCCCTTGACCAGTCACAGAGGTCTTTGAGCCTATATTTACCACGGCACCTTTACTTTTTTTAAGCGATGGTAACGCTTGTTGTGTTATTAGGTAATAATGCGCTAAGTTTCTTTTGATGGACTCCATAAAATCATTGTAATTTCCTTTTTCTAGCCCGACTCCATCATTTACTCCTGCATTATTGACAAGCCCATCGATACGTCCATATTGGTCAACAACTGTTTGTATTGCTGCTGTACATTCCTCAGGAGTGGTCAATTCGGCATACGCATGGCCTACTTGGCGTCCTTGTTCTTTGTATTTAACTAACGCTCGAGAGATGCTTTCTTTGTTGCGTCCCACAATTACGGGAATAGCTCCTTCCTCAGCCAGTAACGAAACGATACCTGCTCCTATGCCTTTTGAGCCACCTGTAACGACAATCACCTTGTTTTTTAAACCTAAATCCATATCAAAGATTGTAAATTAATTGTGCATTTTTACCCAGTATTTTTTCTCTAGTTTCCTCCTCATGTTGTTCCAAGTAGTCCATAATTATGGAGAGTACCTTACTATAGTCAGCTGCCAGTAAGCAAACAGGCCAGTCGGAACCAAACAGCAAACGAGTTGGCCCAAAAGAAGAAAACACATGATCTAAAAATGGTGTGAAACTGTCTTCTGAAAAAACAAAGTTTTCGGCTTCTGTAACCATACCTGAAATTTTACAACTCACATTTTTAAAACCGGATAAGGCAGCTATATTTGCCTTCCATTCGTTTTCTATTGGAGCCGAAATAGTTGGTTTGGCAATGTGATCCAAAATAAATTGTTGTTTCGGAAATTTTTCAACCATTTGAATAGCTACAGGTAGTTGATGCGGAAAAATAAGTATATCAAAAGTAAGCTTATGCTTCGCAAGTTTGCTGATACCCTTTTGAACATCCTCGCGAAGTAAATAGTCTTCTTTTTCGGCTTGTACAATATGACGTACCCCTTTGAATATGGGGTTGCCAGCAAAATGCGCCAGTCTGCTTTCTACTTGTTCATCTGTCAAATCTACCCAACCAACTACTCCTTTGACGAATGGGTTTTGCCTTGCGCATTCCAACAAGAAGTTCGTTTCTTCTTCCGACTGGTCCGCTTGAACTGCAATACATCCACCAATACCATTCTTTTCGAGTATAGGTTTTAGATCTTTTGGAAGAAAATCTTTGCGAATAACTTCCATAGTATCATCTATCCAGGCATCTCTGACCGGATCATACTTCCAAAAATGTTGATGGCTATCTATAATCATTTGTATGCGATACACGTTTGTTTTGAAACGCCCAATCCTTCAATGCCTAATTCAACTACATCACCTTCTTTTAGGTATCGCGGTGGGGTAAGCCCCAATCCGACGCCGAAGGGAGTTCCAGTAGAAATGATATCTCCAGGGAGTAGCGTCATAAATTGGCTTATGTAGCTTACAACGTGTTGGATATTAAAAATAAAGTCTGAAGTGCTGCTGTTTTGCATTTCCTCACCATTGAGTTTTAACCAAAGATTGAGGTTGTTTGGGTCGCCAATTTCATCCGGAGTGGCGATAAAAGGACCAATGGGGGCAAAGGTGTCACAGCTTTTTCCCTTTACCCATTGACCAGATCGCTCCAGTTGGTAAGCGCGTTCGCTCACATCGTTGTGCAACACATATCCAGCTATGTGGTCAAATGCGTCTTCTTCAGTTACGTATGATGCTTTTTTACCAATCACTACTGCTAGTTCTACTTCCCAATCTGTCTTCTCACTTCCCTTTGGAATAACTATGGGGTCATTGGGCCCAACAATAGCCGAACTTGCCTTAAAGAACAGTACGGGTTCCTCTGGAATATCCATACCACTTTCAGCAGCATGCTTGGCATAGTTAAGTCCGACACAAACTATTTTTGAGGGTCGGGATAAAGGAGGTCCAAGTCGAATATCATCACCTACCTTTGGACAGTTCTCATGGTTTTTTTCCAACCATTTACTTAGTTTGGCTATGCCGTTGGCCCCAAAAAAGGCTTCGTCGTAATCCTGTACAAAAGCAGAAACATCTAGCTTGGTGCCATCTGCGCGTAATACACCTGGTTTTTCTTCGTTGATTGATCCGAATCGGATAAGTTTCATAGTTTATTTATTTTGAGTTTAAAGTGATGTATCCCCCATCAATGCCGTAATTAGAACCTGTAATAAAGCTAGCTTCATCGGAGCATAAAAACAATGCTAAATCAGCAACTTCTTGGGGATTTCCCATACGTCCAATGGGCTGGGTTTTGGAAAGTTTTTCAAACATCTCCGCTTCATTTCCAGAGTAATTTTTTTTAATAAATCCATCTACAAAGGGAGTGTGTACACGTGCGGGAGAGATGCAGTTACAACGTATATTGTGGTCAATATAGTCCTTGGCAATAGAATAGGTCATCGTCAGTACGGCACCTTTTGTCATGGAGTAGGCAAATCTGTCGGAAATGCCCACAGTTGACGCAATGGATGCCATATTTAAAACAACACCACCGCCATTATCCTTCATTATTGGGATGCATGCCTTTGCACAATGGTACACCCCCTTGATGTTAATCTCGTAAAGTTTATCTAAGTCTTCCTCTGCACAATCTTCAATATTCCCTACGTGGGCTATGCCTGCATTATTTATCAAAATATCTACTGGAGATGATAGAGCAATTTGATGGATTGTTTCAGTAACGTTATTGAAATCAGCGACATTGCACTTAAATCCCTTCGCCACAAAACCAGCTTTTTTAATTTTTTCAACTGTTTTATTTGTGGCTTCCATATTCAAATCTAAGATGTATACATGGGCACCATGTGCGGCAAATGTTGTGGCAATGGAACTGCCAATACCGCTCCCTCCGCCAGTTAGGACAACCCCTTTGTTTGCTAAAGAAAATTTTGTTTTCATATACATATGTTACAGTGATAATCCTCTTTTCCAAGGGATAAAATCGTTTTGACCCAATCTCCGTGCGTTTACTTCAAGTTCGCCGCTTGCTACCTTTATAATGTATGACAAAAGCGCTTCGCCACAGCTCTCGACGGTATGCTCACCATCAATAATACCTCCTGTGTTAAAATCAATGATGTCGTTCATTTTCTTGTAAACAGCCGTATTGGTTGCTATTTTTATAACGGGCGCGGCTGGGTTTCCCGTAGGTGTTCCTAAACCTGTTGTAAACAAAATTATGTTCGCTCCTGATCCCGCAAGACCAGTTGTAGATTCAACATCATTTCCAGGCGTACATAAAAGGTTTAAGCCAGGTTTTTCAAGCTGTTCGGTATAGTCTAAAACATCAATTACAGGAGAAGTGCCTCCTTTTTTTGCCGCCCCTGCCGATTTAATGGCATCTGTTATAAGCCCATCTTTGATATTCCCAGGTGATGGATTTGCGTAAAATCCGGCTCCTAGAGCAGTAGCTTTTGCATTGTAAGTTTTCATGATTTGGGCAAACTTTTGTGCTTTATCTACGTCTACACAACGATTGATAAGCTCTTGTTCAACGCCGTTTAGTTCGGGAAATTCAGAAAGGATGGCTGCACCACCGAGTCCAACAACTAAATCAGAAACATAACCCAAGGTTGGATTGGCAGAAATCCCAGAAAAGCCATCCGAACCACCACATTCTAAGCCAATGGTGAGCTTACTCAACGGAGCTGGTGCTCTTGATATTTTATTAGCTTCAATAAGCCCAACAAATGTTTTTTTGACAGCCTCGGATATAAATGCTGGTTCTGAACTGCTTTGCTGTTGCTCTAAAAAATAAACGGGCTTTTTTGAGTGAGGGGCAATGCGTTTCAATGCACGTTCAAGGATATTCATTTGTGCATGTTGGCAACCCAAACTTAAAATGGTTGCTCCGGCTACATTGGGATTGTTGATGTATCCTGCAAGTAAATTACAAAGCGTTACCGCATCGGAAGTTGACCCACCACAACCTCCTTCGTGTGTAAGAAAATGTAGACCATCAACATTTGGAAAGATTCGGTTCCGTTGGTTTTGCCCATTGTTGGTAGTAAGATCTAGTTCCAATAATTCTTCTTCGGAAGCACCTGACTTATATTTTTCTACTAGTAGTGAAACATCAAAGCTTTTTTTCGATGGATTTTCATATCCAAGCTCTTTTAGCATGCTTGCTTTAAGCGTATCAACATTCCTGTTTTGACAAAACACCAACGGAATTACAAGCCAGATGTTTTCTGTTCCAACACGACCATCGTCGCGGTGATAGCCCAAAAAATATTTCTTTGAAAAAGCGCTAAGCTTAGGCGAAGTCCAGTTTTTAACAGTACTTTTTTTGGGAACCGTATAGGCTTCGGTTTCATGTACAATATTCTTTGTTGTGATAAGCTCTCCCATGGCAATTTCATTTTTTGCCTTGCCAACAACCACACCATACATCAAAATTTCTTCATCAACTGTAAAGTTGCGAAGGGCAAACTTATGCTTTGCTTTCACGTCAGACACCAAAGTAAAAGAAACGTCGTCCAATTCAACAATATCGCCTTTAGACAAATCTGTCAAGGCTACTATGATGTTATCTCTCGGATGAATTTTCAATGTTCTGTTATGTGACATATCCTTTGTGTTCTATATACTAATTTAACAAAAAACAGCTTGGAAAAGCTTTTGCTTAAACATGAGCGTATAAAAAAAGAACATTTACATCATTTTTTAGTCAGATCGTTTAAGATTTATTAAAGCAAGCTTGGCGTTTTTTATTATTTTATGATTTATTTGTGACCCAAGGAGGATTACTACTTGACCCTGACAAAGCTCCGTAGTATAAATAGAAAGTCAAAAATCAAGGATTTTTAATTTTGTTTCTGCCCATAAATTTAAATAAATTTGATTTTCAACCTGAAACAAAAAAGCCTGCATTTTATGCAGATTTTTTTTCTTGAGTGACCCAAGCATACAGTAGTTCGTACTTTTTAAATGAAATCATCAAATTAATTAACATAAATTTTGGTTGAGACTTTCGGAATTTTTTAATTTAATAACTAAAGCTATTAATAAAAAGGGAGTAATGATATTAAAATAAGTAATATCAAAGATTGAATTAAATAAGGAATCACTTAACCCAAAGTAATATATAGTTCTTGCAAAAGAATAAAAAACAGCAAAAGACAAGAATATAATGCAATTGGTTAATAATTGTTTAAAATTCCCATTAGTTCTTAGAGACCAAAATAAAGTGCTTAAAATTAACAGAATACTAACAGCTACAGGGAGTTGTGTATTTTGAAGTGCAAATGGGTTATGTTTTACAAAGTGTTGAAGCCCCTCAACATTTTTGAAACAAATATAAAGGAATAGTGTGCCTGTGATCGCTGAAACCATTAAAACACTAGCCTTTAACTTAAAGTTTAGTTGTATAAATTTTTTAAAACCAAATAAACATAAAATTACTAGAGAAACTAACCTCGTAAGACCTATTGCTGTGATGAAAAACGCAAAAAATATATGTTGGTTTTTTTTAGATCCAACTTTTTGAATAGGAAAAACTTTAATAAAAAATAATATAAAAATAAAATTTGAAATCAAATCACTTTTACAATATATTTCATAAAGATAGGCCGGAGAGAAAATAGCTAACAAAATACAAAAAACCTTTTCCCCATAAGAACTAAAAGACAGATAAATAACTATAGAAAAAATTAGGAAAGAGAATGATTGTAAAAATCCAACATCTCCAATTAAATAAAAAGGGATACCAATAAAAAGAAGAGTTGGTAAATTTGATGTCCTTCCTCCTAAATGGTCAATTGCTGAATATGGATATTGATTGTTCAATAGTGCTTGTATTCCTACCTCCATGGCTGACCAACGGTCAATATTTAAGTTATTACCATCAACGTAAACATTAAGTATTATAGTTAAAAGAAAAAAAATAAATACTAAACCAAAAAATAAAAATCTATAATTTAAATATCGAATGAGAAATTTTTGATTTAAAAAAAAATAAAATCCAATTATAAAATATACGGATAAAATTAGCCACTCATTTATATTTGGGATTCTACTAACATATTTTAAAACAAACAATCCATTTATAAAAAAATATAGAGCAAAAAAGTAATGTTTTAGTTTCAGCTTTTGAATCACCATAAGTATATAATAAGTTTTGTTGCTTTAAATATTTAATAAAATTATTCTTTAATCAATCCATTGAATATTATAATTGTAAAAATATAATTTAAACCCAATCTGTTTTAAAATAAATTCATAATTGATTGAATTATTAGAAATACGTCCTAATCAACTCAGTAGTTCGAACCTTGAACTGGCCATTGATAAAGCCCTTACTTTATCCGAATCTCTCGAAAAAATTTGGGTTGATGGGGATTTAAAACAACGACAAAAACTGCAAAATTTAGTCTTTTCATCCGGATTGGTTTGCGACAGGTCAAACGACAGAGTTCGAACCCCAAGAGTGAATGCAATTTTTGGCTCAGTCCCGATTTTATTGAAAGAAATCTCAAACATAAAAAAAGGAGAACCAATTCCTGTGAATCAATTCTCCGATTGTGTGACCTCGGCAGGATTCAAACCTGCAACCTTCTGAGCCGTAATTAGAATTTAGCTATATAACGGCTCTTTTTTGTGTCTAATTACTCCGTTGTTAATATTCAATAAATTTATATTTAAC
>JAHEKR010000014.1 GCA_024638225.1 Flavobacteriaceae bacterium | reverse complement strand
TGGAAAAAGAAGCGGCACGAATTATTGGAAAATTACCCAATATGACACCAGGAAAACAACGCGGCAGGCCTGTTCGGGTACCTTTTAGTATTCCCATTACCTTTCGTTTGCAGTAAGTAAGTCGTTTTCAGCTATTTTAGGGCGAATTACGTTGCGTAAGCTGCATTTGTACAGTATCTTTACAGCCGTTTTTGAGTTGTATTAGATGTTAACAAAAACCCTAAAATTGCCCGTGCTGTCGCTTTTTATTGCAGATACACTTTTACTGACCAAAGCACGGCTAACGCTTAGTGTGGTTTTTTCTTCTTTGGCGGGCTATTTATTGGCAGTTCCCAGTCCAAATGCACTGCACATCCTTATACTTTCTTTGGGTGGTTATGGATTGGCAGGTGCTTCCAATGCCTACAATCAAATAATTGAACGCGATATCGATGCGCTTATGGTTCGTACGCGGAATCGCCCTATTCCCGCAGGCCGTATGTCTGTACCTTATGCCTTTGGAATAGCAACCACCTTGCTCATCATTGGGCTTGTTTTGCTCTATGTGCTAAATCCAAAAACGGCCATGTTTGGTGCTATTTCTGTTTTTTTATATACCTGTGCGTATACCCCACTTAAGACCCGAACGCCATTATCTGTATTTGTTGGTGCTATTCCAGGCGCCATTCCATTTATGTTGGGTTGGGTATCGGCATCAGGCAGCTTTGGAATCGAACCCGGTATTTTATTCATGATTCAGTTTTTTTGGCAATTCCCTCATTTTTGGGCAATTGGCTGGCTAATGCACAGCGATTATAGTCGTGCAGGGATCAATATGTTGCCCACAGGCAAACCCGATCGTGCAACAGCATTGCAAATTATTCTCTACACGCTTTGGACAATAGTTATTTCAATATTCCCTGTCTTTGGTTTTAGTGGTACATTGCAGTTGTCGATAGCTGCTGCCATTGCAGTAGGAATTGTAGGCTTGGTATTGCTCTGGTATGGTTTTGGTGTATACCGCAATCAAGACGAGCAAGCTGCCCGAAAATTAATGATCGTTAGTATTGTGTACATTACGTCTATACAGTGGATTTACGTTTTAGATAAATTTATATAAATGAGTTTTCACCCTTCTTTAGTTACCCCTCAAAGCAAAGCCAAAAAAATGATGCTTTGGTTTTCGATGATCAGCATGACCATGATGTTTGCTGGTCTAACGAGTGCCTATGTGGTCAGCAAGGCAAGACCCGATTGGTTGAAAGACTTTAGTCTGCCCTCAGCTTTTTACATCAGTACAGCAATTATTTTGGCAAGTAGTTTAACTTTTTGGCTGGCATTTAAATCGCTTAAAGAAAACAACAACAAAACCGCAATTACCTACACTTTGGTTACCTTGGTTATGGCAGTTTTATTTGCCTTATTTCAATGGGTTGGCTTTACAACTATTGTCGGTCAGGGCTTTTATTTTACTGGAGCAGAGAGTACGGTAACCACTTCATTTGTTTATGTTTTGGTCTTAGCGCACTTTGCGCACTTAATTGGCGGTATCGTGGTTTTACTTTTTGTGCTAGCAGGTTTGGCCAAGGACAAATACAACGATAAGCCCTTAGGTTTTGTTTTGGCACATACCTTTTGGCATTTTTTAGGATTTTTATGGCTTTATTTATTTGTATTCCTATTCTTTCTTAGATAAAGTTTAATACGTAATTTTGTAATCACTTTAACTCTTAACCATACATGGAAGCAACAACACCCGATTTAGTAGAAAACGAAAATGTTTGGGGCGGTGGCAACAAACCATTAAACGCTTCATACGGAAAAATGATGATGTGGTTTTTCATTGTTTCGGATGCCTTAACTTTTTCCGGTTTTTTAGTCGCTTATGGCTTTTCTCGATTTAAGAACATAGACTCATGGCCCATAGCTGATGAGGTGTTTTATCACTTTCCGTTTTTACACGGAATAGATGCACCTATGTATTATGTGGCTCTGATGACATTTATCCTAATTTTCTCATCTGTTACTATGGTACTTGCGGTAGATGCAGGGCACCATATGAACAAAAAAAAGGTAGCAGTCTACATGTTGCTAACCATTGTTGGAGGCGCAATTTTTGTTGGTTCTCAAGCATGGGAATGGAAGAATTTTATTCAAGGCGAATACGGCGCTCTTGAAACTCGAGGTGGTCAGATTCTCCAATTTGTTTCTGCTGATTCAGGCAAGCGTGTTGCTCTAGAATCCTTTGCTGCGGATATTCCGGGAGATCGAATACAACAAACTTCTGATTCGGGGATTTGGTTTTCTTCCGAATCTTCTTTGCCAAACTATTCGGTTGCTGAGATTCAAGCTGGGTTTTTAGCCGATCCGAATCTGCGTATCAAAACCGAAATGATTGACGCACAAACAGGGCACAAGATTGTACTAGACCGTGCAGCTTCTGAAGTTAAAATTACCGAAGCGATGCATGTTGTTGAAGGAGCAAATCTTATTCATAACGAATATGGAAATCGTCTATTTGCTGATTTTTTCTTCTTTATAACTGGGTTCCATGGCTTCCACGTATTGTCAGGTGTGGTTATTAATGTTATTATTTTCTTTAACGTATTGTTGGGTACTTACGAGCGTCGTGGCCATTACGAAATGGTTGAAAAAGTTGGCTTGTATTGGCACTTTGTCGACCTTGTTTGGGTATTTGTTTTCACCTTCTTTTATTTGGTATAATATGGCACATAAACTATCTATTTTCCGCGGACTTTTAACCTTTAAGTCCAATCAACAAAAAATATGGGGTGTACTCATTTTCTTGTCTATTGTTACGGCAATTGAAGTTGCACTGGGGATTATCAAGCCCGCTATATTACTTACACCTATTTTTGGAATGAAAGGGTTAAACTGGATTTTCATTATTTTGACACTAGTTAAGGCCTATTATATTGCATGGGATTTTATGCACTTAAGAGATGAAAAGCGAAGTTTAACCTCATCCATTGTTCTTCCGCTACTCATCCTTATCCCATATTTAATTTTTATCCTGCTCGTAGAGGCCGATTACATTTACAACGTTATGTTGGATGGGTTCGTAAGTTGGAATTTCTAGTTGATTTATGAAAAAATACATTGTTCTGGCCGTACTGTTTGTTTTTCCGCTGGTGGTGTATTTGTTTTTTGCCTCAGGTGTAAACCATTTCGCAAAACTTCCCGTACTTACTCAAGACATTGATGAGATTGGCCAGTATGCTGAGGTGCAGTTTACCGATCGCATAACTGTTTTGGGCTTTTTCGGCAGTGCCTTACAAGACAAAAAGGGATTGGCACTTAACTTAAATCAAAAAATATATAAGCGTTTTTATCAGTTTGAAGATTTTCAGTTTGTCATTGCCTTACCCAAGGGTACGGAAACTCAGGCAGAGCTTCTGAAGCAAGAACTTGCTGGAACTACAGGCACAGATATGAGTCGATGGGTGTTTTCGTTCCTAACACCAGAACAGCTTACATCCATTTTTGATAGTTTGTATCTGCCGCTACAACTAGACCAAAATGATGCTAGCCCGTATGTGTTTATCGTAGATCGCGAAGGCAATTTGCGTGGTCGTGACGATGATGACTTTGTTGGCTATGACGCTCGATCTGTTGCCGACATCAATAACAATATGGTTGATGACGTAAAGGTAATCTTGGCAGAGTACCGCATGGCACTCAAAAAATACAACCAAAAAGCAATACGTTAATATGCGTCAGTATTCCTACATAGCTGTCGCCTTTATTGTTTTGGTGTTTGGCATCCTCTTTATCCCTCGTATTATTAACCGTTTTCAAGAGGCTAGTTTGGTGGACAATAACAGGCTTAGTGCACCAAAATCTCTGGCCTACATTCGCTTAAATGGTGAAGCCAAAAAGGTTCCTGACTTTGTGTTTACAAATCAAGACAAACGCATTATTTCGAACGAAGATTACTTGGGTAAAGTGTATGTTATTGAGTTTTTCTTCTCTACCTGTCCTACGATTTGTCCGATCATGAACGCCAATATGAAACGTTTGGAAGAAGCTTTCGGACATCGAGATGATTTTGGAATTGCTTCCTTTACTATTGACCCAGAAAAGGACACTCCAGAACAGTTAAAGCGATATTCCGAGAGTTTGGGTGTTTTTAGTCAAAACTGGCATTTTCTTACTGGCGAATCAGCTGATATTTTCGCCTTAGCAAACAAGGGATTTAATATTTTTGCGGGGATTAATCCACAAGTGGCTGGAGGCTTTGAGCACCAAGGATATTTTGCCTTAGTTGACCAAAAGGGTTATCTTCGTTCAAGGACTGATCTATTTGGCAACCCGATTGTTTATTATTTAGGGATTCCAGAAGATGAATTGGATACTCAGGGCACTGACATGCTGCTTGAGGATGTTCGTAAATTGCTAGAAAATGAAAAATAATTCCTTGCGTACTTATAACGCTCTAATCATTGCAGCTTCTATAGCTATCCCTATTGTTGTTGCTTTATTGTTTACCATCAAAATTCCCAATGTAGCCCCCTTGTCTATGTTGCCGCCTATTTATGCGACAATCAATGGTTTAACCGCGGCTTTACTTTTACTTGCACTTTACTATATCAAAAAGGGCAATCGAAAAAAGCATGAGCGCTTGATGAAAGTCAATATCTTTTTGTCTTTGCTTTTTTTGGTCATGTACATTGCTTATCACCTAACCTCAGACTCTACTCCATATGGCGGTGAAGGACTTATCAAAACAGTATACTTATTTATATTGATTTCGCATATCGTGTTGTCCATTGCCCTAATTCCATTGGTGCTATTCACCTATAAACATGCTGCTTTGCGCGCATTTGCGAAGCACAAGCGTTTATCGCGAATCACCTTTCCCATCTGGCTTTATGTAACCGTAACAGGTGTGGTAGTTTATTTGATGATTTCACCATATTACAGCTAGTATGTTACACGTGCTCCATTTAGTTGCTTCTTTGGCGAATATTCAATGCGCCATGTGTCGCGCTGTACTCGAGACCGGAGCAGATGCCGAAACAGCAAAAAGCCTTAACGACGGTATCATTTACCTCATGGTAATCCCTTATGTCTTGGTTGCCGTTGTTGGTCTTGTCGTTTATCGACAGCTAAACAAAAAATAATAGCTTTGTAACATATGTTTCCTTTAGTCGTTAATCGACTGTAATGAGACGCCTCTAACAAACAAGCACTATGATTGATATATCCGATTTACACAAGTCCTATAAAATGGGGCAAAACAGTCTTCACGTGTTAAAAGGAATTGATTTTAAGGCGGACGAAGGTGAGATGGTAGCTATTATGGGCTCATCAGGTTCAGGCAAATCAACACTACTCAACATATTGGGCATGCTCGACGAAGCTGATGCTGGAACCTATATTTTAGATGGCAAGGAAATTAAAGATTTAGACGAGACTAAAGCAGCGATTTATCGAAACAAGTTTTTAGGCTTTGTTTTTCAATCTTTTAATTTAATAGCATACAAAACAGCACTCGAAAACGTGATGCTTCCGCTTTATTATCAAAAAGTAAGTAGAAAAGAACGTCAAACTCGCGCCCAAAAATTTTTGGAACAGGTAGGACTTGGCCCCTGGGCAACACACCGACCAAATGAACTTTCTGGAGGTCAAAAGCAGCGTGTGGCCATAGCGCGTGCATTGGTTTCCAAACCCAAAGTTTTGTTGGCCGATGAGCCTACAGGCGCTTTGGACTCCAAAACCTCATATGAGTTGATGGATGTATTACAAACCATAAATAATCAGGGGATCACCTTATTAATCGTTACGCACGAAGAAGATATTGCTAATATGTGTAAGCGGATTGTACATCTTCGTGATGGTATTATTGTCTCAGACAAGAAAGTAACTCAAGTTAAAGCCAGTCAATATGTGGAATAGAGATCGCTGGCGTGAAATGTTTTACACCTTAAGCAAGAACAAGTTGCGAACAGGTCTTTCTGGCTTTACTGTGTCTTTGGGAATTTTCATTTTTGTACTCCTTTTTGGTTTTGGCAATGGGCTTAAAAATTCTTTTCAAGACTTTTTCCTCGATGATGCCACCAATACTATTTGGTTATATCCCGGACAAACGGAAAAGCCCTATCGCGGTTATAAAGCCAAGCGGCGTATCATTTTTCGCAATGACGACTTGACCGACATTCAACAAAATTTTGGCTTTTATTTAGCATATATCACCCCAAGAATTTCTCGAGGTGCCTTGGTAAAACACGGCATGGAAAGCAACAACTACACTGTTCGTGGAATTGCTCCGGGGCATCAAAATGCCGAAAAGACCATTATAACGAACGGTCGTTATATTAATGCAAACGACTTACAGGAACGAACCAAATTTGCTGTTGTTGGACGCTTGGTAGAGCAAGACTTATTTCAAGGAAAATCAGCATTGGGAGAAAATATAGATGTTGGCGGGGTATCCTATAAAGTAGTTGGTGTATATCGCGATGAAGGAGGCGATAACGAAGAACGACTCATTTATATCCCCTACACAACTCGCCAACAATTGGAGAAAAGTAACGATCGAATAGATCAAATTATTTTGGCTTTTCGACCAGAGCTTGGGTATGCTGGTGCTAAGGAATTTGAGAAAAAGCTCAATGCTTTTATGCGTAAAAAGCATTTTATTGCTCCCAATGATCAACGTGGTATTTATGTGCGTAACCGAACTGCGGACCTTAAAGAATCCCAACAGTTTGCGAGTATACTACAATTGATTGTGACCTTTGTTGGTTTGGGAACCTTATTGGCGGGTATTATCGGTATCTCAAATATCATGGTATACGTTGTTAAGGAGCGCACCAAAGAATTAGGTATTCGCAAGGCTATAGGTGCTACGCCTAAATCTGTTGTCGGCATGATTCTTCACGAATCCGTATTCATTACTACAGTGGCGGGTTATGTGGGCCTTTTAGCTGGTGTGGGGACGTTGGCAATTATTGGCGATTCCTTAGAGGAGTATTTTATCATCAACCCTTTTATCGGGACCAATACCGCCGTAGCCGCGACGCTTACACTAATAGCTTTTGGCGCTATTGCAGGCTACATTCCTGCACGCCGAGCAGCAAAAATCAAACCCATAATTGCTTTGAGAGACGACTGATGTTTAGAACCTTATTTGATCGCGACACTTGGCAAGAAATTTTTGGATCTATCCAGAAAAATAGGCTGCGCACAATCGTTACTGTAATTGGTGTACTGTGGGGAATATTTATTTACATAACACTTTCGGGCGCTTCAAAAGGCTTGGATAATGGATTTGAACGCCAATTTGAGCAAGTTGCCATAAACAGCTTATTTGTATGGGCGCAAAGTACCAGCTTGCCTTATGATGGTTTTCGTACAGGACGTCGGATGCAATTAAAATTAGATGACCAAGCTTATTTGATGCAACGTGTGCCTCAACTGCAGTACGTAGCCCCTAGAATTTCTCGAGGAGCTTTTGGTGGACAAGCAGCTAATGTAGGCCGCGGAACAAAATCAGGGAATTACACCATATATGGTGATTTCCCCATTCTTGTTAAAATTGCAGCAAAAGATATTTACGAAGGAGGTCGTTTTATAAACCAAGCCGATATTGACAACCAACGAAAAGTCTGTGTGATTGGAGAACGTACACAAAAAGAACTCTTTGAAAAGTCAGAAGAGCCTGTAGGTGCGTTCATCGAAATTGACAATATGTATTTTCAAGTAATTGGGGTGCACAGGTTTACTGGCAATGGCGGTTTTGAAAACGACAGTGATGTGTATATCCCCTTTACCACTTTCAGAAAAGCATACAATACTGGGGATAAAGTAGACTGGTTCGCCATGGCTGCATATGACAATGCAGATGTTGTACTCGCTGAAAAAAATATTAAAGCAGCTCTTAAAGTAAAGCATCGAGTGCATCCCGATGATGAACGCGCATTTGGGAGTTTTAATTTGGGTGAGATTTTTAATAAGGTAAAGGGCTTTTCGAGCGGAATGAACTTGCTTTCACTAGTTGTAGGAATTGCTACAATTCTAGCGGGCGTAATTGGGATTGGAAATATTTTACTTATCTCAGTTCGAGAGCGTACCAAAGAGCTAGGAATACGACGTGCTTTGGGAGCAACACCATCAGAAGTTCGTGCACAAATCATCATTGAATCAGTGTTTTTAACCTTGATTGCTGGGGTTATGGGAATAGTATTGGGTTCCTTTGTTTTGGCCACCATAAATTACTTGACCGTTGACAGCACAAGCTTACCTTACACCAATCCGACTGTTCCCATTAAATTTATTTTAGGCGCGCTTGCTCTTATGGTTGGTTTGGGCACACTTATTGGTTTAATCCCTGCACAGCGTGCTGTAAGCATCAAACCAATTGACGCATTAAGAGAAGAATAATAATTAAACATGTATATATGAAAATCACCAAATATCTTATCATCGCCATCGCTATTTTTGGGGTGCTTTTTTCAGCAGCTTACTTTGTCAAAACCAATAGCAAATCGGCTATAACCTACAAGACTGAACAGCTTGAGCAGCAGACCATCGAACGAGAAACTGTAGTTACGGGCAAAGTTATCCCAGAAGATGAGGTAGAGGTAAAGCCACAAATTGGAGGTATTATTGAGCGTATCTTCATCGAAGAAGGTAATCAAGTAAAAACAGGAGACCTGATCGCACGTATTAAAGTGGTTCCAAACGAACAAAACCTCAATGCGGCTAAAGGACGTGTCGAAAAGGCGCGCATTTCCCTAGCAACAAACAAAAGGGAGTTTCAACGAAATCAACAACTATTTGAAAAGGGGATAATTTCTAGCGCTGACTTTAGCAATATTGAGCTACAATACAATCAGGCAGTTCAGGATGTGCGGAACGCCGAAAGCGATCTTAAAATCATCAAGGAAGGTTCTATTGGGGGATCGAGTTCTGCCAATACAGATATTCGTGCTACAGTGCCTGGAACTGTGCTTGAAATTCCAGTCAAGGAAGGAGATCAGGTGATAGAATCCAATAGTTTTAATTCCGGAACAACGATTGCATCTATTGCTGATTTAAATAAGATGATTTTTGAAGGCAAGGTAGATGAGGCAGATGTGGCATCACTCCGCGTAGGTACTCCATTAACCGTAAGTTTGGGTGCTGTTGAAAATCAAAAGCTAAGTGCCAAGCTGACGTTTATTGCACCAAAAGGAACTGAGGAACAAGGAGCAGTTCAATTTAAGATAGAGGCAGATATGGAACTTAACGACAGTATTTTTATTCGCGCAGGATATAGTGCAAATGCCTCGATTGTTTTGGAGCGAAAAGAAAATGCAATGGCCTTAAGAGAAGCCTTGATTCAGTTTGACCGAAAAACTCAAGATCCCTATGTGGAAATCCTGATTGGAGATCAACAATTTGAGCGGAGAGATGTTACACTTGGAATTTCTGACGGAATACATGTAGAAATACTTGAGGGTGTTTCTGCACAGGACCAAGTCAAGGTATGGAATCGTACCGAAGAGCGTGAAGAAAATGAAAATGAAGAAGACGATGCGTAGTATTTATTCCTTTATCATTTTAGCAACTCTATCCATAGGGCATGCCCAGCAAAACGATGCACCTTGGACCTTGGAGGCTGCAGTAGCACATGCGGTAGAAAATAATTTACAAATTCGCCAGGCCTTTCTAGATGTTTTAGATGCAGAATCGAACAAGAGTCAGGCGATCGGTAATTTTTTACCTTCATTAAATGTATCACTAGGGCACTCTTGGAATGTGGGACTAAACCGAAACCTAACCACAAACTTGCTAGAGGACATGACCAATCAGTTTTCTAATGCATCGATTGATTTAGGCGTGAATATCTACAATGGACGCACAAATATTTACCAACTGATGCGTGCAAACTTGGGAATTTTGGCTCGTCAATACCAGTTGGAGGACATGAAAGAGGACGTAATGCTGTTGGTAGTTAATACGTACCTTCAAGTGCTTTTTAGTAAAGAAAATTTAGCTGTTCAACAGCAACAATTATTGGTAGCCAATTCAGAACTAGCACAAACGCAAGCTTTGGTTGAAGCTGGGGCCATTCCTGATGGCGAACGCTTTGAACTTGAAGCTACATTAGCGGCTCAAGAACAAGCAGTAGTCCTCGCTGAGAATGAATACGAAATTGCCCGTATTTCTTTAGCACAGTTGTTGTTGTTAGATGATTACGACACATTTTCGATAGCAGATGAAGATTACGACCTAGTGGCATCGCTAATTTTGGATAAGCATCCACAAGAGCTTTTTGAAAAGGCACTGACCACGCGAAATGACATCCTTTTGGCAGAAACAAATGTGGATATTGCTACTGCAAATTTAAAAATTGCAAAGGCTGCATATCAGCCTTCACTCTCTGGATTTTACAGTTACAACACACGTGTTTCTTATGGCGATCGTTTGGTAGGTACAGGTAAATACAATCTTATACCCATTGGAGCTGTCTCCGAAACAGGTCAAGTTGTGGTTACACGTCAGCCCGAGACGGCTGTGGCTGGCCCTTTGCCACTAAACGAACAATTGGGGTTAAATGATGGACATAATTTTGGTATTGGCTTACGGATTCCTGTACTTAATGGTCTTACCGTAAAAAACAATGTGCGTCGAAATAAGGTTAGCGTAGAGCGCTCTACTACCGCATTAAACCAACAAAAGCAGGAACTTGAACGGACTATTTACCAATCCTACGCTGATGCAAAGGCTGGCTTGGAATCGTATGCAGCAGCACAAAAAACGACTGCTGCCCGTAAGCTGGCATATCAATATGCTTTGGATAGATTCTCTGTAGGTGCAGCCACTTCCCTTCAATTTTCGCAAGCCAAACAGCGATACGATGCTGCTATTTCGGCGGAGTTACGCGCAAAATTTGATGCCATATTCCGTATTAAAGTATTGGAGTTCTATTTTGGTATTCCGCTAACCCTCTAAAGTAGTATTTTTGCCTTATGGCTAGGATACTCCATATTGAAACGTCTACACAGCAATGCGGCGTTGCGCTAAGCGAAGGCACTGATGTTATCTACCACAAGCAAACGCTGGACAAGGGCTTTAGGCATGCTGCTCAACTACATCCATTTATCGATCAAGTTTTGCAAGAAGCAGGGTTCAAGCCCCACCAGCTCGAAGCCATAGCTGTAAGTGCTGGTCCAGGCTCTTATACAGGCTTGAGAATTGGCAGTGTGGCTGCTAAGGGGCTGTGTTTCGCCTTGGATATTCCACTCATTGCGCTATCAACATTGACTGTATTGGCTGCGCCATATTGGTCTAATTCACGAGTAGTATCCCTTTTGGATGCCCGACGCGATGAGGTGTATCACGCAAGCTTTGCTCTTGGGGGCGAAGTAGAATCTTCAGCAGCGGCACATATCTTAACTGAAGATTCCTACGCAAACTTGGCTACAGAAGCATGTTGTTTTGTCGGTACAGGTGCTGCTAAAGCAAAAGAAATTTTACCGCCGCATGCCCACTGGCATTTTATCTCCGATTATCCGTCGGTTATGGCCATGCCTGATTTGGCCCAAAAGGCCTATGCGCTACAACAGTTTGAAGCATTGGGTAGTTTTGTGCCAAGCTACATCAAGCCTGTTCGTATTACGGCTTCAAAAAAAGATGCTTTGGGAAGGCCTAAAACTAGCCGTTAATGGCTACTACTTGTTCAACTTGACCAGGCAGCATTTCCCGCATCATGGTTTCAATACCATTTTTGAGTGTAAATGTTGATGAAGGACATCCGCTACAGGCTCCTTGCAACACCACATGAACTGCTTTTTCTTCTTGATCAAATGATTGAAATACAATATTCCCTCCATCTGAAGCAACTGCAGGTTTGATGTATTCATCTAGTATACGGATGATTTCTTGCTCCGTTGGGCTATACTCTTTTTGCGAGCTCGTTTTTTCTTGTTCTTTACCTGTAACAAAAGCTGGGCTAAGAATGGGTTTGTCCTCGGCTAGATAGTCACGGATATAGGTACGAAGTTGCTGTACAACTTCTTCCCAAGGAGTTATTTCATATTTGGTAATGGACACAAAGTTTTCATCCATATATACTTCTTTTACAAAAGGGAAATGGAATAAGGCTTGTGCCAAAGGCGCTTCTTTTGTGGTATCTATGGAAGTAAATTCCAAGCTCTGTGGCACTAATTTTTTATTTGCAACGAATTTCATTACCGCTGGGTTAGGTGTACTTTCGGCATACACACTGGCGGGAGCTGTTTTTTTTGTTTTGGTAATGTGACCTCCATCTGCAATATACTTTTCTAACTGCTGCTGGACTTCGTCTTGTACATCGCTCCATTCAACAATAGGAAAGCGCTCTAGCGTTAGTTGCGTACTGTTCAGAGTTACAGCCTTAACAAATGGAAGATAAAAAAGTTGTTGCGCTAAAGGTACCTCAGCTGCTTCTGTAACATTGTTAAAGGCGTATGCTCGATCTACTAGTGGTTTTTTTGTGCTTAGAATGAGTAGGTCTGGGTTTTCCGAGGGTTGTATCTGAAACAGCTTCATGGTCTTTTCGTGCAAAAATACGCATTAGCGTTTTGATAAGCTTATTTCTACCTCTAGTTTTTTGTATTTTGCAGTATGCTAATCAAAACAGTTTTAGGACATACACCACAATATGGAGCAAATTGTTTCTTTGCGGAAAATGCTACCTTGATAGGTGATATCATAATGGGTGATTCATGTTCTGTATGGTTTCAAGCCGTCGTGCGTGGTGATGTGCATCGCATTCGTATAGGGAATCATGTAAATATCCAAGATGGGGCTGTGCTCCATGCAACCTACAAAACTTCTCCTACAACCATTGGGGATCATGTTTCTATTGGACACAATGCAATAGTTCATGGATGTACCATTCACGACAATGTATTGGTTGGTATGGGCGCTATTATTATGGATGATGCCGTTGTGGAGTCGAACAGTATCATTGCTGCTGGAGCAGTTGTTTCGAAAAACACAATTGTTCCTGAGGGGAGTGTATTTGCTGGAGTTCCGGCCAAAAAAATCAAGGACACATCTGCTGAATTAATTGCTGGGGAAATAAAACAGATAGCACAAAATTACAGCCTTTACGCCAGCTGGTTTAATGAAGATTAAATCTCTACTTGGCTGATTAGATCAACGCCAAATGTTTTCCAAAGGGAACTTTCTGTCGGTGCCGTGGTAAAAAAGTGAGCGTTCCCACCCACCTTATTTTTAAGTTCGTGCTTTTCAAGCAGGCGTTCCGTTTGGCGTGCTATTGCAGCGCTGCAATCTACAATTTGTACAGAACTGGGAAGTATCCGCTTAAGCGCAGTTGTCAAAAATGGATAATGTGTACAGCCCAAGACCAAATGATCAATAGGATGGACCAAAATAGGTGCTAGCGCTTCTTTAAGTAATGTATCCGCTTGTTGACTATCAGCCAGGCCTTTTTCTACCAATTCTACAAGACCGTGTCCAACTTGTGTAATAACGCGAACGTTTTTGGCGTGATCTTGGGTTGTTGAGTGAAAAAGCGCACTTGACAGGGTTCCTTCCGTGGCAAGAACGCCTATTGCAGCCGTAGTGCTGCCCAGCGCAGCTGGTTTAATGGCAGGCTCTATTCCTACAAAAGGAATTGTGTAGGTAGCGCGTAGTTCTTGGATTGCATTGGTAGTCGCTGTATTGCATGCAACGACAATTAGTTTACAGCCTTTAGCTAACAACCAGCGACTCATGGTATGGGAACGCTCCATGATTTGTTCAGCAGAACGTTTTCCGTAAGGTGCAAAAGCCTGATCGGCAATGTAGATAAAGTCTTCTTTGGGTAATTTTTTTTGCAAAGCATCTAGAACAGAAAGTCCGCCAAAACCAGAATCAAAAACACCAATGGGATACTTATGCATGCCTAAAAATAAAAAAACTGCTCCGATTGGGAGCAGTTTTGAAATTATTTAAATTGAAAGAAAGTACTTTAGATCCCCAGTGCTTTTTTAACATCTGGTTCTAAATCTTTACCTCCAGCCATCATTACAGAACCACCCATGCTTGAATCCAAAACGTAATCAAAGCCTTGAGCTTTCGCTATTTCTTGAACCTTTGCACGTGCATTTTCAATTATAGGACGGAGTAGGTCTGCTTGTTTCTTTTGGATGTCTTGTGCGGCAGTTTGACGGAATTGCTGAATGTTTTGCTCCATACCTGCTAGCTCTTGCTGGCGAGCTTGGTTGGTAACATCGGTTTGGTTCTCCGCTTCTGCAGAGTAAGTTTGAAGCTTGGTTTGGTATTCTTTTATAGAAGCTTCGATTTCCGTTTGGTAGTCTTTTTCGAGTTTTTGCACTTCTTCTTGCGCAGCCAATACACTGGGCATTTCACTAACTAATTTTTGGAAGTCAATGTGCGCCAATTTACTTTGTGCAAAAGACAAACTGCTTACAGACAATGCTAATGTTAAGACTAAGGTAGATAGATATTTCATTTGATTAAGATTAATTGAATTTTACTTTTTTTGTTGCGCTTCTTTACGCTTTTCTTCGAGTTCTTTTTTTCTTCGCTCCAGCTCTTCCAAACGCTCTTTTTTTCGTTTTTCTATGGCTTCGGCCTGTTCTTTTTTTCTTTTTTCAATTTCAGCAGCACGTGCTTTTCTTTTTTCTTCTAACGCTGCTTTTCGTGCAGCTCGTTTTTCTTCGTTGGATAACGCAGATGTATCAGTGGTTGAACCGCCTGATTTCTTTGCGTTTTTTTTCCGTTCTCGTTCAGCTTTACGCTCTTGCAATAAGCGTTCTCTTTTAGCTTTTCGCTCTTCAAGGGCTTTTCGCCTTGCCTCCAAATCAGGATTATTCCGTTGTCGACGCTCTTCTTTCTTGGTTTCTGCTAAAAATTCTAGAGCTTCTTTTTTGTCTTCGATGGCAATGTAACGAATAACGAGGTCGCTAATATCGTATTTTTTTTCAGAATGAAGCACCAAAATATCCGCTGTACTATCAAAAACATAATCTAGATTTCGGTCATCAGCAATTTCTCTGATAGCTGTCAATATTTCGTCTTGCGCTGGTTGACTCAACAAAACTTTTTGTTTTATCCAGTCGCCATCTGTTCCAAACCGTTTTTCAATGTATTGATTTAGCTTATCTTGTTCAAACAATAAATCTTCTGCGCGTTCCTCGGCTACTTCCTCAGTGAGGAGTGGTCGTTCCAGCTCAAGCACTTCTTTTTTCTTATCAATTTCCTTTTGGCGTGTTTCAATTTCCGCTCGCCATTCCCCTATTTTTCCTTCCAGCTCTTGATTTGCAGCTCCGTAGTCTTGATTGGCTTGTAAAACTTTATCTAAATCCAAAAAGCCAATACGCACGTTTCGTTGCGCGTATGTGCTGCTCATCACAAGAAAACAAATGAATATGCCTAAAGATTTATGCCGTTTCATACAACTTTAAAACTGTTGACCAATAATAAAATGTGTTTCCCATCCATGGGGACTTAAGTCGTTTGGTCGGTCACTATCAAACCCATAACCAAAATCTATGCCTAACAAGCCAAAGGCTGGCATAAAAATGCGCACTCCAAAGCCTGCTGAGCGTTTACTATTAAACGGGTTAAACGCTCTAAAATTGTTATAACCATTTCCTGATTCTAAAAAAGTAAGCGCAAAAATGGAAGCGCTTGGCTTTAAGGTAATGGGATATCGAAGCTCTAAGGAAAATTTATTGTAGATGGTGGATCCATCTCTACTTGATAGCGACTGGTTTTCGTATCCTCTCAATGCTATTGTTTCACGGCCATCCATGGCATATTGCTGTAGACCATCTCCACCAAGATAAAAGCGCTCAAAGGGAATATCGCCTCTATCTTTGTTGTAGGAGCCCAAGAAACCAAACTCTGCGTGTGTACGCAGGACTAATTTATCGATGATGCGCGTATACCAAGTTCCTTCAAAATTGAGTTTGTAATACTCCAACCAACGAAAACGTTCTTGATCTATTTTAGCACGGTCTGGATTTCCACTAGCGTCCTGATATTCGGGCTTGTCTCCAAGGTTTGCGTAATCAATATTGTTAAATAAAGAGTAGGGAAGTGTGAACTTTCCCCCTATAGTAAAAGTAGATCCGCCGAGTGGAAATATTGGATTGGTGTAGGTATTGTTTCGACTAAGTGCTATAGCGTAAAATAAATTATTTGACACACCGTCTCCAAAAGTAAACAAGCCGGTAAAATAGTTGTTTAAATCAAAAAACTGATAACCAATAGTTTGTGACAAAGTGAAATAATCATCAGGGACTTGTAATCGTTTAGCAAGGCCAAAATTTATACCACGTATTTTAAAGTATTGTGACTTATCGGCAAGTCCAGTGTTGTAATTGTAACGGTATTGGGTTGTTTGCGAAATAGAGGTTGAAAAACGTACAGGCTGTTCTCCACCAAGCCATGGTTCAGCAAAAGAAAAACTATAGGTCTCAAAGAACCTACTTGCTTGTAAGCGAAGGGATAGTGTCTGTCCGTCTCCCATAGGAACAGGCTTATATTCTTTCTTGTTCCATATATTGCGCATCGAGAAGTTATTAAACGATAGCCCAAGTGTACCAATAAAACCACCTCCGCCATAACCACCTTGGAGTTCAATTTGGCTCGCTCCCTTTTCAACTAAGCTATATTCAATATCGACAGTTCCTGCGTTGGGATCAACATCTTTAAAGTCAGGTGAGATTTGTTCTGGATCGAAGAAACCCAATTGTCCTAGTTCGCGAACCGAACGCACAACTTTATCTTTACTGTAGATTTCGCCTGGCCGTGTACGGATTTCTCTGTAAATCACGTGATCATTGGTTCTGTCATTCCCCACAACACTTATCCGATTGAAATAGGCTGGCTTACCCTCTGTTATACGAATCTCAAAGTTTATTGTATCGTTTACTGCACTGACCTCTACAGGATTAATACTAGAAAATAAATATCCATTGTTTTGGTACAGGTTAGTTAGGTCTTCACCGTCAGGCTTGGTTTGATCCGCGATTCGCTTGCGCAATAAAACGCCATTGTAGGTATCACCTGCCTTTAATCCAAGTACTCTTGATAATTGCCTATCTGTATAGACAGAATTTCCAATAAAGTTTATCTCTCCAAAGAAGTATTTATTTCCTTCTTGTACCGCAATATCGATATCAATTTTATTGTCGTCAACTTTAATTGTGTCCGAAACAATACGCGCATCCCGATATCCTTTTTCTTTGTAAAAATCCATTAAGGCCTTTAGGTCTTCTTCGTAATCTGCTTCTATGTATTTGGAGCGTTTCCAAAAACGACCTGGGAATTCAATACGTGTATTTTTAAATTGCTTTCGCAACTTTTTATCTGTAAAGATGTCGTTTCCGATTACATTTACAGAGCGAACTTTGACACGATCACCTCGATCTAGTGAAATAAGCATTTTTTCAGTATTCACCCCTGTCGTATCAGCTTTGGTATCTATGGTGACTTTAGCATTTAGGAATCCGTCTTTTCGGTACTTATTTTCAATGTAGTTTTTGGTAGTGGCAATAAAATTCTTACTCAGCTTTTTTCCTTTTTTTAGTTCGGTATCGTCAATTATAGACTGTACTTTTCCTTTTTTGATTCCTTTGATCGTAAAGTCTGTTAGTGAGGGTAATTCTTGGATATAGAGTTCTAGATCGGCGACGTCGTCTTCAATACGTGTGATGTAAAACTCGATATCGCTAAACAGCTCAAGTTTCCAAAGCTTATTGATTGTTGCACTGATTTCTTCCCCTGGAATTTGGATGCGCTGTCCTTTTTGCAATCCAGTGTAAGCGACAACCGTTTGCGGACTAAAGCTTTTTACTCCAGTGACGTTGATGTCTCCAATTGTGTATTCTTTACCTTTGTCAAAGCTGTTTTTTTGGCCTTGTACATGGGCGCTCCCCATCAGTACAAGCACAAAGAAAAGGATTTTAAAAAGAGGTCTATAAAAGTTGTTCGCTTGTTTTTCCAAATCTGCGTTCTCTTTTTTGATAGCTATTAATTGCCCTATGCAGTGATTGTTCGTCAAACTCAGGCCACAATTCTTCTGTAAAATATAGTTCAGCATATGCAATTTGCCACAACAAAAAATTACTTATTCTCACCTCACCACTAGTGCGGATGAGCAAATCTACGTCGGGTAGAAATCGGGTGTAAAGATGCTCATTAATTATGGTTTCATCAATATTTTTGACCTGAATTATATTATTTTTAACTTTTTGGCTTATTTCAACGACTGCTTGTTTGATTTCCTCTCGAGCACCATAGCTCAGTGCCAAGGTTAAATTTGTCCCTGTATTTTTCTCTGTTTTTTCAATAACTTCGTATAATTCACGCTGTACATTTTTGGGGAGCTTGTCCAAAGAACCAATAGCGCTTAAGCGGATATTGTTTTTGGTCATGCGCTTGAGTTCTCTGCGAAGGCTACTAACCAAGAGGCTCATAAGCGTATTTACTTCTGTTTGAGGTCTGTTCCAATTTTCGGTAGAAAAGGCATAAAGCGTTAAATGCTTGATGCCTAGTTTGGCAGTAGCTTCAACGGTTTTTCGAACAGCCTCGGCGCCAGCTTGGTGTCCTCGCAATCTGATTTTACCCTGTTGTTGCGCCCAGCGCCCATTACCGTCCATAATAATGGCAATGTGCTCGGGCAATGCATTTATGTTTAATTCGTCTAAACCCATTAATTAATCGTCTCTGCAACAGGGCAGTCTTCCAAAGGCGTAAGTTATAGAAATCCCCGAAAATACAAGCCAGTCGCTGCTTAAACTTGTCGAAAAACGTTGTGCGGAAGGCTGTTTACTCATGTTTGGGTTACTCCCATCTAGGTTGTCCGTAAACGTTAAAATAGGTTGTATTTCTGCAGCGATTACCCAAAAACGGCCAAGATTAAGCTTTATCCCTGCACCAAAAGGAATGCCAAGTGTTAAACTTTTACCTTGACTACTTGCTGTTTTATCACTGGGCAAATAAAAAATATCCTCCGAAACAATGCGCTGAAAACCAACATGAAGGTAGGGTGTCCAGGAAGTTTCAAAATCTCCAACATTAAGATTGACATAATTTACCTCAATACCAACTCCCCAGCTTGTAAATGAGTTATTAAACGACAATCCTCGAGCCATTTGCTCCTGTGTACTTGCTTCTGCATCATGGTCACCAAATTTTCCGCTCAGAAATTGAGCGCGTAAGCCAATACGTGCTGTTAGATTGCGTTTGTAAATAACTCCGTAGCCTATTTTTTTTGGACGTATGTATTGTGTGTTTCCTACTTCTCCAATGTAATTTACTCCACCACCAATAATACCGATCTCATGTCGCTGACCAAAAGTGTAAACGCCACATGCAAAAAACAAAAGAAAAAACAACAAGATATGCTTCATAGGGTTTGTATATGCATAACTCAATAAGCAACAAAATATTGTCAGTTACGCTTGTCTTGGCCCCAGAGTAATTTATTGCGCAGGGTGTCAAAAAAGCTATGCTTGTTTGAGCGAATAAAGACCATTGGATTTGACGTTTTTTTTATGGTGATACTGGAATTCATAGGAATAGAATATAAACGAGCATCTAAAGATATCATGTGAGATTCCCCTCGCCCTTCCACATGTGTTTTGATTGTGACATCATCGGCAACCACCAAGGGTCGCGCGTTTAGGTTGTGTGGCGCGATAGGCGTAAGGACAACATTCTTACTTTCAGGCGAAATGATGGGCCCTCCACTACTAAGCGAATATCCCGTAGATCCTGTTGGGGTAGCTATGACCAGCCCATCTGCCCAATAGACATTTAGGTAAGCATCATCAACTTGCGTGTGTATCGTAATCATCGATGTTGTATTTTCTCTGGCAATGGAAATTTCGTTGAGCGCAAGCGGAAACGTTTCAAGTTCTGGATGTGGAGGGTCTGTTTTGATTTCCAATACACTACGTGCTTCTGTGGTGTAATTTTTATTGATGATAACTTGTAAGGTAGATGCTACTTCATCTGGTTGTACTGTTGCTAAAAAGCCTAAACGCCCAGTATTGATGCCAATGACAGGGATACCGCTTTCGCGAACATATTTTAATGCACGTAACACAGTACCATCGCCACCAACAGCAAAAAACACGTCAGTGGATGCATCGATATCCTCGTGGGACTCAAAGGCTTTGGCTGTAGTCGAAGTGAAATGCGTTAGCAACTCCTTTTCCACCTGTATCAAGCTGTCTTTTTCAGAAAAAAAGGCGATGATTCTTGACACAATATCAAGCGTATCGCTATCGTGAACCAAGCTGTAAAGGGCTATTTTCATACGGCAAAGTTAGACCAAAATGCTTAAAGGAACATTATGTTATACTTTTGCAAAAAAAAGAGATGGTTAAATTAAGTGTCAACATCAATAAAATAGCTACGTTGCGAAACGCAAGAGGCGGAAACCAACCCAATGTTTTGGCCGTTGCAAAAGATGCACAGGCCTTTGGCGCACATGGGATTACAGTTCACCCAAGACCAGATGAGCGGCACATAACCTATCAGGATGCACAAGAGCTCCCATCCGTTATTACCACCGAATACAACATTGAGGGAAACCCTAATCCTAAGTTTATCGATTTGGTGTGTGCTGTTAAACCAACTCAGGTAACCTTAGTGCCCGATGCACCAGATGCGATTACATCGAATGCAGGTTGGGATACAATGAAGCATAAATCTTTTTTGAGCGAGGTGATCCAAGAGTTTAAGCAAAACGGCATCCGTACTTCTGTTTTTCTGGATCCAGATCTAGCCCAAGTAGCAGCGGCTGCGTCTACAGGAACCGATCGCATAGAGCTCTATACTGAGGCCTATGCACAGCAATATTCCCAAAATCCCGAATCAGCCGTTGCTCCTTTTGTTGCTGCGGCAACAAAAGCCAACGAAGTTGGACTTGGGCTTAATGCAGGTCACGACCTAAGTTTAGAAAACATCAAGTTTTTCGCTGAGCAGGTTCCGTGTTTGTTAGAAGTTTCCATTGGGCACGCGCTGATATGCGAGGCCCTATATTATGGTCTTGAAAATGTCATCAATCAGTACATTGCCAAATTATCGAACCTTTAGTTAATAGTACGCTAATCGGCCAAGGCCCTCCGTTAATCATTTTGCACGGCTTACTGGGCACTTCAGACAATTGGCGGACACATGCCAAATACTGGTCTGCTCATTTTTGCGTTCATGCACTAGATCAACGAAATCATGGCAAAAGCTTTCACAGTTCAGTATTTGATTACGATGTATTGGCTACTGATGTTATCAACTACATGGACACAAAGCAAATCAACAAGGCTGTTGTTTTGGGACATTCCATGGGTGGAAAAACAGCCATGACCCTAGCCATGCGTTATCCCGAACGCGTATCCAAGCTTATCGTGGCAGATATTGCGCCTAAAGTGTATGATGTTAGTCAAAAATTTAGCGCCATATTTAAGGGTATGTTGCATGTAAACAGCAGCAACTTTTCGTCACGGGCAGATGCGGATGCATCTTTAAAAAACTTTGTTCCACAGCTCGGCGTTCGGCAGTTTTTATTAAAAAATCTGACTTGGACAACTGATCGGGTGTTAAAATTGCGTTGCAATATTGAGGTTTTGGCTTCTAAACTGACCGAAATAGGCGCTGCGCCGCCTGATGGTAAATTTTTGGGAAAAACCCTTTTTTTAGCTGGAGAACAGTCTGTTTATATAGCGAGTAGCGATATACAACTTATCCAGAAACACTTTCCAACAGCCACATTGGTTTCCATTCCAAATGCGGGCCATTGGCTTCATGCCGAAAACCCAAAAGGCTTTACCGCAGCCCTGCACATTTTTTTAGGGATATCAGCCCCATCACTATGACTTTGACCTTGGCTGAAAATAGCCTACTTTTGCCAGCTATCAAAACAAAAAAATGAACGTTACCCGAAAAGATATAGACGCATTAAATGTTGTCCTTACTGTTGAAATTGATCAAGAAGATGTCGCTCCACAAGTCGAGAAGGTATTGACCGATTACCGTAAACGCGCTTCCATCCCTGGATTTAGAAAAGGAAATATTCCCATGGGCGTGGTAAAGAAGCAATACGGACAAGCTGTATTGGTAGATGAAGTAAACAAACGATTACAAACATCACTTAATGACTACCTGAACAACGAAAAAATAGATATTTTAGGTAACCCACTTCCTGTACCTATAGATACCTTAGATTGGACTGCAGATAGTTTTTCTTTTGATTTTGAATTAGGTCTTGCGCCTGAAGTTGAGGTTAAATTACCCAACAAGCGTTCGGTAATCCGCTATGACATTCAAGCAGACGATAAGTTTGTCGATGAACAATTGGAGCGATTGCAAAAGCAGTACGGCTCACTGACCCCTACTACCGAAACGACCAGTTCAACAGAGCTTACTGTAGGAGTACATTTTGAAGGAGTCGAAGAAAATAAAAGCGCTACCATTACTGTGGATGAGCTAAAAAGTAAAAAAGCACTAACAAAACTTAAAAACGCAACGATTGGTGAGGTGGTAACTCTTTCAACTAAGGGGCTTTTTAAAGAAGAGTACGTTTTGCGTCGCGTTATGGGCACAGTTCCCGAAAAGGCGATAGAACTATCCCTTACACTACAAGAGCGTAATGCAAGGGGTTTAGCCGAACTGGACCAAGAATTTTTTGACAAAGTTTTTGGAAAAGATGCGGTGAAAACCGTATCAGAGTGTAAAGACAAACTTAGGGCAGATGCCATGGGACATTTTGAAACCCAATCGAATCAAAAGTTCGTAAACGACATGACCGAGCACTTGATAGACAACACTAAGTTTTCCTTGCCATCAGACTTTTTAAAGAAATGGATGCAAACTGTTGGTGAAAACCCGATTTCTGCAGAAGAGGCTGAGGCTGAATACACCAAGTCAGAACGTGGACTACGCTACCAGCTTATTGAGTCAAAACTAATTCAAGAACACAATTTACAGATAAGTCGTGAAGAGATAGAAAGTTTTGCCAAAGAGTTGCTTCAAAAGCAAATGGCACAGTTTGGTCGTGCGGATGTTAGCGATGAAGAATTAACTGAAGTAGCAGGACGTATTTTGGGAAATCAAGAGGAAGTAAAACGCATCTCGGATCAGGTTATGAGCGAAAAAATGCGTCAGTTGTTTTTAGAAAAAGGAAATATCAAGGTTAAAAAAGTAAACTTTGATACCTTTATCAAAGAAGCATCCAAAAAATAATAGGTATATTTAACATGCAATTTTAGGCTATGGACTACGGTAAAGAATTTAAAAAGTACGCAACCAAACATCACGGAATAAACTCCATGTATTACGATGAGCTTGTGAGTAGCTTAACTCCATATATCATTGAAGAGCGCCAACTCAATGTTGCGCAAATGGATGTGTTCTCTCGTTTGATGATGGATCGAATCATCTTTTTGGGTACTGCCATCAACGACAGCGTTGCCAATATCATTCAGGCACAATTGCTCTTTTTGGAAAGCACAGATAAAAGTAAAGACATCCAAATCTACATCAATTCGCCAGGTGGTAGCGTCTATGCCGGATTGGGGATTTATGATACCATGCAGTTTATCGCACCAGACGTGGCAACCATATGTACTGGAATAGCAGCATCCATGGGAGCTGTGTTGCTTTGTGCCGGTCAGGATGGAAAACGCTCTGGTTTACCACACTCCCGAGTGATGATTCATCAGCCACTAGGCGGCGCACAAGGGCAAGCTTCCGATATCGAAATTACAGCGCGTGAAATTCTTAAACTGAAAAAAGAATTGTACGAAATCATCGCCAAGCACAGCAAGCAATCTTACGACAAAGTTTACGAAGATTCTGACCGTGATTACTGGATGAAAGCACTCGAAGCCAAGGAATATGGCATGATTGATGAAGTACTAACCCGAAGCTAAAAAAGTGGAAGAGTTAAGTTGTTCGTTTTGTGGACGTAAAAAGGTAGAGACCAAGCTGTTGGTTGCGGGCCTTAATGCGCATATTTGTGACAAATGCGTTGACCAAGCTATTGGAATTATCCAAGAGGAAAAAACCCATTTGGAAACAGCCGTCCCTGAAGCCGACTTCCTGCTCAAAAAACCGAAACAAATAAAAGCCTTTTTGGACGATTATGTTATTGGACAGGAACAAGCCAAAAAAGTTCTTTCCGTCGCGGTATACAACCACTACAAGCGACTGCAACAACCCAAAGACGAAAATGAAGTTGAGCTAAACAAAAGCAACATCATTATTGCTGGACATACGGGTACAGGAAAAACCTTACTCGCCAAAACAATTGCCAAAATGTTGCAAGTACCTCTTGCTATTGTTGATGCCACTGTACTTACCGAGGCGGGCTATGTGGGCGAAGATGTAGAAAGCATACTCACACGCTTGCTTCAAGCCGCAGACTACGACCAAGAAAAAGCCGAGCGCGGTATTGTGTTTATTGACGAAATAGACAAGATTGCGCGCAAGAGCGACAATCCATCCATCACCCGCGATGTTTCTGGAGAAGGTGTTCAGCAGGCATTGCTAAAACTATTGGAGGGTACTGTAGTGAATGTTCCACCCAAGGGCGGACGCAAACACCCAGACCAAAAGTTTATTGAGGTCAATACGGAGCATATTCTGTTTATCGCTGGTGGCGCTTTTGATGGTATCGAACGTCATATTGCCAAACGCTTGAACATGCAAGCAGTAGGGTACAGCACTTCTGCCAAAAGAACTACTATTGATGAGGCAGACTTGTTGGGGCATATCACTCCTTCCGATTTAAAAGATTTTGGGCTTATCCCAGAAATTATCGGTCGTTTGCCGGTATTGACCTATATGAATACGCTAGACGCGGAGGCGCTTCGTGCTATTTTGGTAGAACCCAAAAACGCGCTAATCAAGCAGTACCAACATTTGTTTGCGATGGACGACATTGAACTTACGTTTAGCCCAACGGCCTTGGATTATATCGTAGAACAGGCGTTGACGTACTCCTTGGGAGCACGTGGCTTACGCTCGCTTTGCGAAGCTATTTTGACTGATGCCATGTTTGAATTGCCCGGAACCAAAACTACTACACTAAAAATTACCCGCCGCTATGCCGAAAATAAACTAAGCGGAGTGGCACTCAACCAGCTTAAAGCGGCGTCTTAATACAACGGGCACTGAGCCCGTCGAGATCACCATTACAACCCCAACAATTCATCCAAATATTCGCGTATATTCGATAGACGTGGCACCTTATGTTGCCCGCCAATTTTTCCTTTTTGCTTCAACCAGTTATAAAAGGTTTTGGGTTTTGCTACATGTAGTTTCAGCGGCATCAGCGTCATGTTTTTGTAGCGTTTGGCTTCGTAGTCTGAGTTTAATGCTTGCAACTGCTTGTCCAAATCTTCAGCAAAGGCATGGGTGTTTTCAGGTGGAGTTTTGAACTCCACCAACCACTCATGACCCCCCTTTTGTTTACCTTCCATAAAAATGGGTGCAGCCGTATAATCTACTACTTGCACACGATGCTTTTTACACACCTTTTCTAAGGCATTGTCGGCATTTTCAATCACCAGTTCTTCCCCAAATACATTGATAAAATGCTTGGTTCTGCCAGTAATCTTAAATCGGTATGGTTCGGTTGAGGTAAAGCGAATGGTATCCCCAATATGATAACGCCATAGCCCAGCATTGGTAGAAATAATAACGGCATACTGTTCACCTACCCGAACATCAGACAAGGGAATTACGGTCTCATCTTTAGTGCCGTAGGTTTTCATGGGGATAAACTCATAGAAAATTCCGTAGTCCAACATCAACAATAACTCATCTGAATCTAGTCTGTCTTGTACACCAAAAAAGCCTTCAGAGGCGTTGTACAATTCTAGGTAATTAACGCTGTCGCAGGGCAGTAGTGCTTTGTACTGTGCTCGGTAAGGTGTAAAGTTGACCCCTCCATGAAAGAAGACCTCCAAATTGGGCCATACCTCCAAGATGTTGTCCTTTCCTGTTTCAGCCAATACTTTTTGCAACAACACCAGCATCCATGAAGGAACACCTGTTAGGCTACGAATATCTTCTTTAAGCGTTTCGTTTACAATAGCTTCCATCTTTTGTTCCCATTCCGCCATAAGCGATACTTTTTGGCTTGGTGCGCTGACCAATTCCGCCCAAAGCGGTAAGTTTTCAATCATAATTGCTGATAGATCACCAAAATAAGAGTTGTTCTTTTCGTAGAGTTCTTTGCTACCCCCTAGACGGAGTGCTTTGCCCGAAAATAAGGCTGAGTTTTCGTTATTGGCAAAGTACAGGCTAAGCATGTCTTTTCCACCTTTAAAATGACAGTCTTCCAGCGATTCATTAGAGATAGGAATAAACTTGCTTTTGGCATTTGTGGTACCACTCGATTTGGCATACCACTTAATGGGAGTAGGCCAAAAAATATTTTGTTCTCCCTGTCGGGATCGGTTGATCATGGGTGCAATTTCCTCGTAGGTACGCACGGGTATACGCGCAGCAAAATCTTCATACTTTGTGATGTCAGAAAAGCCATGTGCTTTGCCTACTTCTGTATTTTTAGCTGTTTGGAGTAATGTAATCAATTGTTCCCGCTGCACCTCGTTGGGGTACTTGATAAAAAGCTCGATGTCGTGGACTCGTTTTTTGAGTAGCCATGAAGCAACAGTATGCAGTAGAGGTATCGCCATTTTGGGTATATTGCTGAACGAAAATACAAATTATGTTTCAAGGGGTACTGAACAAAATGCGCACCGAGCTTAACAGCCCAATAGATTACTACTTGGTATTCAAGGATTCTTTTGTACACGCAAACTCTTTACTCGAAAAGAAGGTACACCTCAAACAGATTGGCCATCAGTGCCTAAACTGTCAGCAACCGCTTCCCATTTTCCGACAAGGATTTTGTAAATCCTGTTTTTTTGAAATTCCCAGTGCGGGTGAATGGATAATGAAACCCGAGCTCAGCAAGGCCCACTTGGGTATCGAAGATCGCGACTTAGCGTATGAACAAAAAGTACAATTACAGCCCCATGTGGTCTATTTTGCCGTATCGAGTGGGCTAAAAGTCGGTGTTACACGAAATACGCAAGTGCCTACACGGTGGATCGATCAAGGGGCGCATCAAGCACTTCCTATAGTCGAAGTTCCCAACAGATACTTAGCGGGTATTACCGAAGTGGCCCTTAAGGCGTATTTTAACGATAAAACAAACTGGCGAATCATGCTTCAAAATAAAGGAGAGCAACTTGATTTGGCTGCAGAGCGTGCTGCATGTATCGATAAGCTTCCTGCCGAAGCTAAGCCCTATGTGGTAGATCATGACCCCTTGAATATCCAGTATCCCGTATTGAAGTTTCCCGAAAAGGTAAAAAGCCTAAACTTAGACAAATCTCCAGCGTACAGCGGAGTCGTTAAAGGAATCAAAGGGCAGTATTGGATTTTTGAAGACGACACAGTCTGGAATGTGCGTTCCCACGAAGGACATGTGGTGGAATTAGCAGTAGATTAGCCCTCAAAAGTCTTTTTGGAATCACCTACCAATTTGTTGATTTCGGTCAATTCTTTTTTTGTCAAATGACGCCATTTGCCTATCCCCACATCTAAAGTCACGTTCATGATACGCACGCGCTTGAGTTTGACCACCCGATAGTCCAAGTATTCGCACATACGCCTAATCTGTCGATTTAATCCTTGAGTTAAAATAATTCGAAATTCCTGCTTGTGTGTTTGGGTAACTGTACATGGTCGCGTTACCGTATCTAAAATAGGCACTCCTTTACTCATTTTGGCAACAAACTCTTTGGTGATGGGTTTGTTGACTGTTACGACATATTCTTTTTCGTGTTTGTTTCGCGCACGCAAAATCTTATTTACGATATCTCCGTCATTGGTCAAAAAAATAAGCCCTTCGGATGGCTTGTCCAAGCGACCAATGGGAAAGATTCTGGTAGGATAATTGATGTAGTCAATGATGTTGTCTTTTTCTACTCGTGTGTCTGTGGTACAAACGATGCCTACTGGTTTGTTAAACGCAATATACACAGGTTCATCACCGCGTTGATCTACAAGGACACCATCAACAGCAATGCGGTCTTGTGCGGTTACTTTCATTCCCATAACAACAGCTGCATCATTTACTGTAATACGTCCTTGTTCGATGAGTTTATCGGCAGCTCTCCTGGAGCAATAGCCCAATTCGCTCAGGTATTTGTTGATGCGTATTGGTTTTTGTTCGCCCATAACTAATACAGTTGTATTTCCTGGTCAACCTCCAGTGCATATTTTCGGCGAATAAGCCCGACAAATAAATACAAAAAAGGGGTATCGATAGCAGCTATCATTACTTTAAAAAGTATACTGGAAACAACCAATCCAAGGAACAAGTTCCACGGGAGCACCCCAAAAATACAGAGCAGTAAAATTACTGTAGTAGAATCAATGATTTGAGAAGAAAAAGTAGAAAAGTTATTCCGCAGCCAAAGATGCCTTCCCTTTGTCACTCTTTTCCAATAATGATAAATCCGAATATCTATAAACTGCGCCGATAAATACGCAATCATGGATGCAAGTACAGCCAATGGGGATAGAGCAAAAACCTCTTGAAAAGTTGCGTTGTCAACAGGTGAGGAGTCAATAGCTGGAACAACACCCGATAACCACAAAATCCCGATAGAAAAGAACGAAGCAAAAATCCCAGCAATCACAACCCGATTAGCACTTTTTCGTCCGTAAATTTCAGAGATTAGATCGGTAATTAAAAAGGTTATCGGGTAGGGCAGTATCCCCACAGATAATTCAAACAGTCGCGTTCCAAAAACGGTTACGTCAAAGGGATACCAAAAGAAAAACTTCTGGAAGATGAGATTGGATACTACCAAAGAAGTGATAAACAATCCAGCGAGGTACAGATAAAGTTTCTGTGCCGATAAAGTTGCTCGCATCAGTTAACGTTTAGTGCGTAGGGCAAGCGCGTTTGGATATATTGTATGGGGTTTGTTGCTTTTTCTGTTGTTTGTAGCCAAAGATTAAGTTCTGGAGGTAAATTTTGTTTAATGGCTCCCAAAGGACCGCCAAATAACTCTTCTAATAATGAATCAAAATCGTCTTCGTATTTTGGATAGGTCGTGATTTTGTAGCTGTCCAACTCGGCAAGTGTAGCTGCACGCTCAAGCGCTACCTCAAGCCCACCTAATTGGTCTACAAGCCCAATTTCCTTGGCCTCTGTCCCAGACCATACCCGTCCTTGAGCAATTTTGTGGACCGCTTCTTTAGTCATTCCGCGACCGTCTGCAACACGGGATAGGAAGGTTTGGTAAATCTGATCGATCGCCGCTTTAATTTCGTTTCGCGTGGCATTACTCAGCGGTTCAAAAGGCGAATACTGCAAGGCTTGTTTGTTCGTTGTGACCTGTTCGGCATTAATGCCCCAGCGGTTGGCTAAGCGGTTTACATTTGGCAATACGCCCCAAACGCCAATGGAGCCGGTTATCGTTGTTGGTTGCGCTATTATTTCGTCGGCATTTGCGGCAATATAATATCCGCCCGAAGCCGCTACATTACCCATAGAAACCACTACCTTCTTTGTTTTTTTCAAGTGCTCAATTTCTTCCCAAATTAGCTCCGAAGCCAATGCACTTCCTCCAGGTGAATTAACACGGATTACTACAGCTTTTATGTTCTCTTTTTTGCCGATTTTTTTAAGCGTTTTGATGACTTTTTCTTGACCGATAATTTCATTCCCCCCTTCACCATAAACGATTTCTCCTTGTGCGTATACCACAGCTATGCGATTTGGACCTTTTCCTCTTTTGACATCCGCAACGTTTATATAATCGGTAAAGGTGGTCATCTCAATACCTGACTCGTGTACACGTTCTTTTAGGAACTCTTTGTATGCGCGCCTATTGGCAGTGCCATCAATCAAGGAAGACTCAATGGCTTTTTTGGCATTAGCACCAGCTAGATTATCGGCCAGAGCGTCCAATTCTTTTTTACTAACTCCGCGACTACCCGAAATATCCGCGAGCATCTCGTCCCAGATCTCGTCTAAGAACCCTTGAATCTGTGTGCGGTTTTCAGCACTCATCTCGTCGTCGAGAAATGGCTCTACGGCGCTTTTGTATTTCCCGTTTCGAATCACTTCCATCGAAATGCCTGATTTTTCCTGTGCAGATTTGTAATACATAACTTCAGCACTGAGCCCGCGGAAGTTTACCAAGCCCTCTGGGTGTACAAAAATGGAGTCAGCAACAGAAGCCAAGTAATAGTCTAGTTGATCGAAGTAATCGCCATAGGCGTAAATAAATTTGCCGTTATCCTTAAAGGTGTTTAGTGCTTCGCGTAATGTGACGATGTTGGACACACCGCCAAGGGCTGTCATATTCTGTATGCTAATACCCGAAATTCGCGGGTCTGTGGATGCAGCTTCAATAGCCGGAATGATGCTGCTAAGCCCGTAGGCCTCTGGTTCAATGTCCAGAGCTTCGTTAAAGGCAAAGGTTTGTGGATCTCTGTCCAATATGGGTGCTTTCATGTCCAAAACCAAAACGGTATTTTCCTCGATGTTAACAGTTTCACCATCTTCTTCCAAGGCAGCTACTGATCCAGCTATAAAAACAAACATAAAAACAACAAACAAGCCCAAGGCAATAAAAGTTCCAAGGGCAGAACTGATAAGATTTTTAAAGAAATTCATAATAAAATGGTGTTGTATTCAAAGATACGGCTTTCCCAATTCTTTTCCTCATTTTTGTGTCATGGCGCAAGTGTATCTTTCCATTGGCAGTAATCTAGGTAACCGCATGCAGACGTTGCAAGACGGTATTGATGCTATTGCCTCATCTATTGGAACTATCGATCTTATCTCAACAGTTGTAGAAACTCCAGCTGTTGGTTTCGATGGTCAGCCTTTTTTAAATGCTTGCTGCGCCGTGCAAACAACCCTTGCTCCCCAGCAGTTAATGGATGGGCTACTTTCGATTGAAGAAAAACACGGACGAAAGCGAGCCAACAACGGCTATGAAGACAGAACACTTGACCTAGACTTGCTCTTTTATGATGAACTAGTTGTACAAACCAAGCAGCTAAGTATTCCGCATCCTAGTCTACACAAACGCAATTTTGTATTGGGGCCATTGGTAGAAATTGCCCCTAATAAAGTACATCCGCTATTCCAAAAAACCGCTCAAGAGCTCTTGCGTAGTTGTGTAGATACCACAGAGCTCAGTCCCGTATCAGCTCTATTGCTTCATCCAATGTATTCGCTTTTGCAGCAACATTCCTTTATTAGTGTTGAAGGAATCATTGGCTGTGGGAAAACTAGTTTAGCGAAGGCTTTGGCTGATGCTTTGGGCTTTAAGTCCTTAGAGGAACGTTTTGCAGACAATCCTTTTTTACCCAAGTTTTACCGAAACCCCAAGCGATATTCCTTCCCACTTGAGCTTTCTTTTTTGGCAGACCGTTTTAAACAAATTAATGAAGACGCAGAACAATTAGATTTATTTCAGTCGGGAGTTGTGGCAGATTACCACATCAGTAAGTCTTTGGTTTTTGCCAAAAATACGCTGCAGGAAGATGAATTTCCTCTTTTCCAACAGCTTTACGAACTGATGTCTCGTAGTGCTAATCAACCTACGTTGTGTATTTACTTACAGCAAACGCCACAACGCGCCCAGAAGAACATCAAAAAAAGAGGGCGTAGCTACGAGCAAAACATCAGCTTAGACTACCTAACAGATTTAGCAAAAGGCTACCAAGAGCACGTTCCGTTTTTGGCAAGTAACATGAAATTAGTTGTGGTGGATGTATCGGATTTGGACTTTGTGCTCTATCCCGAGGATATGAAAAAATTAATTAACAGAATTAATGCTCAGTTGGGCGAAGCTCCCTAAAAAAATGCCACAACACTACACCTGCGGTTGTGGCTACATTGAGTGAATGCTTGGTGCCGAGTTGTGGAATTTCTACTGCTGTATCACAAGCGTCAATGGCTAGTTGCGATACTCCTTTTACTTCATTTCCAAGAACCAGCACAGCCTTTTGATCTGTATGGATGGATAGTTCATCCAAATACTCAGCTCCCGAAACTTGTTCCACAGCATAACAATAGGCTCCATTTTTCTTTAATTCGTGTATTGCGTCAGCAGTATTTTTAGCATATCGCCAGCATACACTTTCTGTTGCTCCAAGTGCAGTCTTGTGAATGTCTTTGTGAGGTGGTGTTGGGGTAATGCCGCACAACACAATTTCTTCGATGCGAAAGGCATCTGCCGTACGGAAAATGGCACCTACATTGTTTCTGCTTCGGATGTTGTCGAGCACCAAAACAATTTTGGATTTGGGTGCCGCTTTAAATGCGGCAACATCCAGACGATTCAATTCATCCATGGTCCATTTTCGCATAAGGCAAAGGTACGGATTGTGTTTGGCTAAAAATGGTAATTTAGCAGAAACCAAACCAACGCTTTGTCCGCAAAAAGAACAGCCAAAGAAACTCCTTTAATGAAGCAGTATAACCAAATCAAGGGGAAATACCCTGATGCTATACTGTTGTTCCGTGTTGGCGATTTTTACGAAACCTTTGGCCAGGACGCTGTCAAGGCAGCGCGTATATTGGGAATATTACTGACCAAACGCGGCGCAGGTAGCACAAGCGAAACTGAATTGGCAGGTTTTCCACACCACTCTTTACATACTTATCTACCTAAGCTAGTTCGTTCGGGGCAGCGCGTGGCTATCTGTGACCAGCTAGAAGACCCTAAACTCACCAAAAAAATTGTCAAGCGCGGCGTAACCGAATTGGTTACTCCAGGTGTAACCCTTACCGATGGTGTGCTGGAAGAAAAAAGCAACAATTTTTTGGGGGCATTGTACTTACGAAATCAAGAGTTGGGCTTTGCCTATTTGGATATTTCTACGGGGGAATTTCAATGGTCACAGGGGACCACAGCCTCGATAAGTACGCTATTGCAACAATTAGAAGTAAAGGAATTACTCATTTCCAAACCCCAACGTAAATCCATTGAGGCAATGTTGGGCACTAGCTATCCGTTTTTTGTTTTAGAAGATTGGGTCTTTCAGCAGGAATACACCTCTGAAAAACTCAAGCAACACTTTGGGGTAAAAACGCTTAAGGGCTTTGGTTTTGCTGGTGCCGATTTGGGGTCGATTGCTGCTGGTGTAGTTCTTCACTATTTATCCGAAACAGAGCACGCCAAGCTAGGACACTTGGTACAGCTAAAACACCACAATCCAAAACAACAGCTTTGGATGGATCGCTTTACCGTTCGAAACTTAGAGCTGATATCGCCCAATGCCCCTGAAGCTATTACACTTTTGGAGGTTATTGACCATACATCTACAGCCATGGGTGGTAGGCTTTTGCGCAGATGGATTACGGCTCCACTAACAGACGAATTACGCATTAACCAACGCTTAGATGCAGTAGATTTTTTTAGTGTACATAATAGTTTGCACGAACAAGCACGTTCTTGCCTAAAGCAAATGAGCGATGTGGAACGCTTGGTTGCCAAGGTAGCCACGGGACGAATCAACCCCAGAGAGGTAAATGCACTTAAAAATGCTTTGGAGCAAACTTCCAAATTAACAGCACTTTTGACAACCGCTGACGCACTGGCTCCATTGCTAGTACCAATTGAAGACAGTAAGGCCCTGCAGGCACACATTACTCATTGGTTGGATGCCGAAGCTCCTACACAGTTGGGTAAAGGCCAAGCGATTGCTGCTGGAGTTTCGGATGAGCTAGACGAATTGCGTGCGCTTGCTCAAGGTGGAAGAGACACCTTGAACGCGATGCTAGAACGCGAGACAGCACGCACGGGAATCCCATCGCTGAAAATTGCCTTTAACAATGTATTTGGTTACTACATTGAGGTGCGTAATCTGCATAAAGACAAAGTACCGGAAGAATGGGTGCGCAAGCAAACACTAGTCAATGCTGAGCGCTACATTACGGATGAACTTAAAACCTATGAAACCAAAATATTGGGTGCCGAGGAGCGTATTGCAACACTCGAACAGCAATTATTCCAAGAACTAGTTAACTATCTAGTTCCTTTTATTCAATCACTACAGACAACGGCAGCTTGCATTGCTCAAATAGATGTGTTAAGTGGTTTTGCTACCCTAGCGATGAAACAAAATTACTCTCGCCCCGAGTTTGTTTCAAATCATTCATTGGAAATCATAGAGGGGCGCCACCCCGTAATTGAGCAGCAATTACCCCCTGAAAGTCCATACATCCCAAATGATGTATTTCTGGATAATGACGAGCAGCAAATCATCATGATCACGGGACCAAATATGTCAGGTAAATCGGCCATATTGCGCCAAACGGCTTTGATTGTACTCTTGGCACAGATGGGGAGTTATGTGCCTGCAACTGAAGTTCGCCTGGGCGTTGTGGATAAGCTGTTTACCCGTGTGGGTGCTAGCGATAATATCTCCAAAGGGGAATCTACGTTTATGGTTGAGATGCACGAAACCGCTGCGATTATGAATAATATTTCGGCGCGTAGTTTGATATTATTGGATGAAATCGGACGGGGAACGAGCACCTATGACGGTATTTCCATTGCCTGGGCGTTGGCGGAGTTTGTACACGAACACCCTACCAGACCCAAGACCCTTTTTGCTACGCATTATCACGAACTAAACGAGATGACCGAGCAATTTAAACGGATTAAAAATTTTAATGTGTCTGTGCAAGAAACTGCCGACGACGTATTGTTTTTACGCAAGTTGGTTTCGGGCGGAAGCGCCCATAGTTTTGGTATTCATGTAGCCAAAATGGCGGGTATGCCGCAGTGGATTGTATCGCGTTCTAAGCAGATGTTAGCGCAGCTAGAAGCATCACGACAGGCAACAGAAAAAGGTGAGGATCCTTTGCAGTTAAGCATGTTCCAATTGGATGATCCGCTACTTGAGGATGTGCGCAAACAAATTTTGGCTTTAAACATTGACGAGCTAACCCCCTTAGAGGCGTTGATGCAACTAAATGAATTGAAGCGAAAACTAAACAAATAGTATTGCGGAAAAAACATAGATTTTCTTACATTTGCGTTCCAAATTGAAAGTAGCTCAGGGGTAGCGCATCATCTCTCCTAAGGCGGATGAGGGTGTTCTCAGGAGTTTGAAATACAAATGCGAAAGTAGCTCAGGGGTAGAGCATCACCTTGCCAAGGTGAGGGTCGCGGGTTCAAATCCCGTCTTTCGCTCTTTTTTTATGTCTAGCTCGAGTGGTGGAATTGGTAGACACGTTGGACTTAAAATCCAATGAGCAGTAATGTTCGTGCGGGTTCAAGTCCCGCCTCGAGTACCAGAGGGGATAAATCTTCTATTTTAGATATATCCCTTTTTTTGTTTTTTCGATTTAGTCTGTTAAATTGGGCTATTTTGTGCAATATGGGGTTAATATCAGCGGTTCGAACTTTTTTATTTTCAAATTGAATTTTTTTGGGAAATATCGACCCAATTAGCCTTCTTTTATTGTCTAAATCACTTTTAATGCATTGATGTTCAATACTTTCAAGTCCTTTTAGACCGTTTTTGTACAACTGAAAAACTTCTAGTTTTTTCTCCAATTGTTTTTCTTCCAAGCTATTGAGCTTCTCATAATGCTTTGGACCGATTAAAGTAACTTAAGATAACCAGTTGATGATTTGGGGAGTAGCAACCCCATTTTCTTAAGGTGTTTTGACCAAAATTCGCTTATTCACCACTGATTGGCCAAAGACAAATTGCAAAAAGTAAATTCCAGAAGTTGTGGGCATCTTGATTCTCTCGGCTGAACCAGGTAAACGATTCATTTGCTTGCCTTGGACATTGTAAAGCGAAATTGTATTAACATCGATACTTGGGGGGATATCGATATAACTGGTTTGGACTGGGTTAGGAATAAACAATTCACGATCTACTAGTTGCGCAGGATTTGAAAGCGAACTATTCCAAGACGTTTGTTGCTGATCTCCCCACAAAAAATCAACTAACTCTGGGTGATCAATAAAGGGGTTTCGATTTCCTTGGTAACTGTAAATCACATCGTTTCGATTGCGCTCAAAATCATCAACAGGATCCAATTCGTGCCATTCCAACAGTGTCGTACGAACTCCGTGGCTAGGAGATTTACTAGATTCAGAAAGAATACTTTCGGTCATTTCTAAATCTTCTTCTCCACTGTCTCCTTCATATCGTACAACCATATAAAAAATAATACGCGCAACGTCCCCCTTATCTTCGTCTCGAGGTTCGAAAACAAGCGCAGAGCTACTGTAAGAATTTCCATAAATTTGATTACAATTACTACTTGTACAATCATCAAAACTATAATTCGAACGTGTCGAATTAACATTGATGTTACTGGCACGAAGGTTGTGAACGTCAGTACCCATCGGACGTGAAGTGCCGAAATCACCTCTTGACTTTGCCCAAACATGTTCTCGATTCCAACCATCATATTCCTGTGGTCCATTTACAGACTCTCTTGTGTAGATTAAGATGACATTGTTTGCATTGTTGGGGTCAGCATCTGCAACTTTTAATATATCCCAAGTGTCAGTGGAATTACTTGTATAAGGATAATCTGTGTGATCATCTATAATATTGTGTAAGGCCAATTGGAGTGCCTGATCGGATTTGTTTTCAGCTGTGTTGTAATAGCCACTTGGAATCTGACCAATTAAAAGGGTTGGAGCAAATAGCCAAACCCATAAAAATATATATGAAACGTTTCTCAAATTATTCAACAATAATTTTTACATTGTCTATCTCAAAAGTGGCTGCATCGGATGAAGTTGATGTATAGGATATTTATTTCTTAAGAATATTAAACACCTTAGTGTTGTTTTCATTTTTGATCTCAAGCATATATAGTCCAGATTTTAATGAGCTAACGTCTAAGCTGTTAGTCACTTCGCTTTGAAGCTGACGTTTTCCAAGCATATCAAACACAGTTGCTTGAACAGGTGATGTTAAAGCTGAGAAGTTGAGCTTTGATTGAACTGGGTTAGGGTAAATTTCCAGTTCTATTTCATCAAAATAATTAATCGAAAAAGTTGAGTTTGTATAGGTCCCTGCAGCAAAAGCAGTTGCATGATTGGCTGCATCTGTTGTATCCAAGGCACCATTTCCAGCTAGTGTCCAGTTATCAATTACCCAGGTACCATCAGGGCCTGTATCATTTTTTCTTTTCATGTATGAATCTTTGTATGAGTCACTGGTATCCGTTGTCCAAACTTGATCAATAACAGAACTATCAGAATTTTTGACAATTTGAAAACCATCATCTCCATTACCATTAACATCTGTATTAAAAATAACATCGCTAAAAACTCCGGCAATACCAAAAACAGACTCAAATTGTGCTTGACCACCATTAGAAGTGCCCCCTAAATAAACAAACCTATCAGAAAAAGTTCCAGACAGATCAAATTCAAATTCAAAAGGCCCTCCATTTGATGACCTCCATAATGAATACTCACTAAAATCAATTGTTCCATTGACATAAAGTTCAATTACTTTTGGGTTACCACCAGTTAAATCACCATCCATGAGACCTGTAATAACAATCTGTGAACTTCCAACTGCAAAAGATAATAGGGTAATAATTGTGTAAAGTTTTTTCATAATTATTGTTTTAATAATTTCAATAAATCTAATAAAAAACCAAACACCACGAGTTTAGTTTTGATAACTTCATGATTAATTAACATTATATCTTTAGGAGTTGAAAAATCATACTGGTCGATCAATTAAAATAGATCTGGAAAATCACTCATTAATCCAAATCACATCACCAAGCTTTTTCAAAAAAGTAAGCGATTGTTTCGAAAATAGCTCAATTGAGTGTACGATTATCCTCAAAAATAATTTTTTGTTTTTGGGGATATTTTTTTTTCAATTAAGCCAATGAAAATTAGTTAAAAAATCCAGTGTTTGTTTCGAAAATAGCTCAATGGGGAGTACAATTTATCCCCAAGAATAATTTTTTATTAATGGGGATAATTTTTTTTAACTTGCTTTTCAAATATTTAACCAATGAGAAAACTAATCTTACTCTCCGTTTTATTAATCTTCGCT